>JASLBJ010000042.1 GCA_030146725.1 Sphingomicrobium sp.
GTCCTGTCGGGTAGGAGGCGTCTGGTGCAAGCGTACCAGGCGCCTTTTGCGCTTAGGTCCGCAATGGGTGGAAAGCGGACATTCGGAACCGCCGATCGCGGGCCCGTCAGTCGTTGCTAGTCAAGTCCGCCGTTGCGAGGCTGGCAGCGAGCTCGTCCTGCCGGAACGGCTTGGTTAGTCGCGGCAGATCCGGAGCAAGTCCCTCTAAATCTGCATAGCCCGAGATAACCAGTACACGCGTATTAGGACGTCGCTCCTGAACGGCTCGCGCAAGCTCCGTGCCTGTCATGCCCGGCATGAGATGATCGGTCACGAGCAGGTCGAACTGTTCGCCGGCAGCTACGAGTTGGAGTGCCTGCTCCGCTGAATTCGCCTCGACTACTGTATAGCCCAAGTCGCGTAGCATCTCGGCCGTGCTCGCACGAACTAGTTCCTCGTCGTCAACGAGAAGAGCGGTGCCTTCTGCAATGTGCCCTCCAGCTTTCGTAGGTGCTCTGTAAGCCTCCGCGGCGTCGTTGCTGGTCGGCAGCCAAATCTCGACGGTCGTACCGATTCTTGGTTTGCTTGATATTGTCAGTGTGCCGCCAAGCTGGGCGGCCAACCCGTGTGCCATGGACAACCCGAGCCCTGTTCCCCGGCCCACGCCCTTGGTGCTGAAAAACGGCTCCACCGCTCGGGCAAGGGTCTCTTCGTCCATTCCAATCCCGGTGTCCGACACTGATAGACACACGTAACTACCCGCTTGGAGATCGCCGCGTTCGTTAGGCCCAAGCTCTCTGGGCTGAGCACGAATCGTCAGCGTGCCTCCATCCGGCATCGCGTCTCGCGCATTCACGGCGAGGTTCAGAACTGCCATCTCGAGCTGGTTCCTGTCGGCGTTCGCAAGAGGAAGACCCGCACTGACCTCGGTCTGTAGCTTGACTCGCGGCCCCGAAGTGCTGGCGACTAGCTCTACCATCCCGTCGAGCAAATCCGCTACGTCGACAGGGGTCGGCTGAAGCGGCTGGCGGCGGGCGAAGGCGAGTAGCCGCTGAACAAGGGTCTTCGCGCGCTCCGCTGACTGCAGGCCGCCCTCGAGGAGGCGTTGGGTTCTATCATCGCCGATCCCCTTGCGCAGAAGCATGTCGAGGCTGCCGATGATCGGCGTCAGAAGATTGTTAAAGTCGTGTGCCACTCCCCCGGTGAGCTGGCCCATTGCTTCCATCTTCTGCGACTGTCGGAGAGCGTCCTCTGCCGTCGTCAGCTCTTGTACCGCTTGGGCAACACGTTGTTCCAGGGTGCGATTGAGTTCCTCCAGCTCCCGCTGCGCGCGGACGCGGTCCTCGATCACAGTGCCCGTGGGTATCAGCTGAGTGATGACGCCTCCACTGTCGCGCAGTGGGGAAATCTGAAAGTCGATGGTGAGGAGCTCGCCACGCGCCAGCCTGACAGGCACGTCGTAGCGCACGGTCTCGCCCGCTGCCGCACGCGCAACGGCATCCTGTAACTGTGATCGAACCCGCTCGTCGTACGACCACCAGTAAGCGTCCCAAAAGGGCTTCCCAAGCACGTCATCGGCTGCGACCCCCGCCGCCTCTAATGGAGCCCTATTCACTTCAATCAGTGTCCCGCCGGGCGTGGTTATTCCGACGAACGTGAAAAGCTGATCGAGAACGCGGCGAAGACGCTCCTCGCTCTTCTGGATCGCTGCCTCAAATTGTATGCGTTCGCTCAGGTCGTAGAAATAGCAGACTACCCCGTGCCGACTGTCAGGGAGCTCGACCCGCTCGATGCGCCAGTCGTATGCTTCCACTCGGGGTATGTCGCCGCGCCGCTCGACTGTTTTGGGCGACGAATAGGGTTCCCCCGTCTCTAGCGTATGTCGAAAGCGCCCGATCGCTTCGCTTGCGAACGGCTCCGCCCACACGGTCCGCAGAACTTCGGCGAAGTCGCGTCCGATGAGCGGCCGCACATTCTCGAATACCTTTTGCGAGCCGAGGCTCACTTCAGCCAACTCGAAGTCCGCGTCCACCACATAGATGCCAAATGGATTTCTGTGGATCAGATTGTAGAAAGTGTGATGGTTGCGCTGGAGTCGATCTTCTGCCGCCCGTCGTTCAGTGATGTCGATAAAGGTGCAGATCGCGCCTTGAAGCTCATCGTTGAGCATGATTGGCCGCACCCAGTACTCGACCGGCACAGCGGTCCCGTCGAGCCGATAGAAAAATTCGTTGCTTACGTGCGCTGGCCTGCCCGTGCGAGTGCACTGGTAGATGGGGCAACTCTCGTTGCTATACTTAGAGCCATCAGGATGTGAATGATGAATAAGGTCGTGGATCTGCTGACCAACGGCATGAGATTCCTGCTCGAACCCCAACATCTTCACAAATGCGGCATTGCACAGGGTCGTTATGCCGTCGCGGTCCACCGTGTAAAAAGCTTCATTAGCAGAATCGAGGAGCAGCCGTAGCCACATCGCGCTGTCGCGTTGAACGGCGGTATTGCTCACAAACTACCCCTAACTCGGCCGCAATCCACCCGGCCGGCCTACTCGAAACTCCGACCGGACCTGTCTATCGAAGCACAAACTGTCCATCCATCCACCATGGCTCCGCTGGAGCGGTTAGTTATTGCTCTTATTCACTCAGTTTGGAGCGGCTGAGTTGAACAGTCACAACGAGCCCTTCCTCCAGCCAGTCGTGTTCGATTGAACCACCCAGCTGTCTAGTCACACTTCGTTGCACGAGTTTGCTGCCGTATCCTTCGGCCTTGGGAGGAGCCTTAACGGCCGGTCCGCCCCTCTCTTTCGAGATGAGACTAATGCACTCGGCATTAGATTGCGTGGACACATCCAAGGTGCCGCTATCAGATGATAATGAGCCGTATTTGACGGAGTTCGTGGCAAGCTCATGCACGACCATCGCTAGACTTGTCGCCGCCGTTTCGCCGACACCCATCCGCTCGACAGCCACCCGAATTCGGCCGCTGAATGCGCCAAGGTCGTCATAGGGCGCGAGCAACATTGAAAGCAGGTCACCCAGCAATGCGGCCGTTCCCTGATTGTCAGGCAGCGGCCGAACCAGGTCATGGGCTCGTCCGAGAGCTGTTAGCCTCTGAATCAGTTCACGCGCCATGTCTTGTGTCGAGCTGGTTGTCCGGGAGGTGATCTCGGTCAAACCCGCCGCGATTGCGAGCAGGTTTTTGACTCGGTGGCTCATCTCGCCGGCGAGCAGTTCGTGACCCTCTTCCGCCTGCTTGCGGCCGGTGACATCGAGGAAGATGCCGAACATGGTTCGGCCTACGATGCCCACATCCTCCCCCTGACCGCGAGCGGCGATCCAGCGAATCTCCTCCCCGACAATGATACGAAAATCCGTCTCGTATGGACCGAGAACGGCTCGCGTCGCGGCGAAGGCAGCACGCACGCGATCACGATCTGCTGGGTGGATGTGCTGCGACAGTTCTTCAAAGGTGACGGTCCCGCGCCAGGGCAGGCCCCACAGCTCGAAACCGCGCTCGTCCATCGTGAACCGGTCATCATCGACGTTCCACGCCCACAGAGCGACACCGGCCGCCTCAACTGCAAGCCTGAGATGATCCGCTTGCCACGCATGAGGAGAATTGTGCTCTTTTTGGCCCGTCATCAAATAGCGCCCCACTGGACTAAACGCCGGCGTAACAGCTTTAACCACCGTGCCGCAATCAGGCCCTGGTGAGCTTCGGGTCGAAAGCACACCTCAGCCGCTAGTGTCCGCCTTGGGTGGGAAGCGGAACTTGAAATACATTCACGCCAAGGCCAGCTTTGCTGCATTAAAGGCTCGCCCCCAAGCTAGACCCCGGCAGAGCCGGCCCGTCGCGCAAATCAATCACGTAGAGGGTCGCCAATGAGGTCGCTTCACCTGTCTGTCTCACTGCTCGCCCTGGCCGCCGCCACTCCAGCGCTGGCCGACCGTGATCATGAGTGTATCGACGCGCAGTGCACGATGCTGTCCCTGTTCGCCCAGGCGCCGGCGAGCGGCGCAGCATCGAGCCAGTCGATCGAAGCGCCCCGCATGGGCACCTGGGGCGTGGACACGGCCGGCATGGACAGGAATGTGAAGCCCGGCGACGACTTCTTCGCCTTTGTGAACGGCAACTGGGCCAAGAACACCCAGATCCCGGCCGACCGCTCGTCGTACGGCGCCTTCGCGACCTTGCGCGACCTTTCTGAGGCGCGCACGCGCCAGTTGGTCGAAGGCTACAAGATCGGCAATCCAGCGTCCGGCAGTGACGAGGCCAAGGTGGCGGCGGTCTATCGGGCCTTCATGGACGAGGGCACGGTTGAAAAGCTGGACTTTAAGCCGATCCAGCCCAGGATTGCCGCCGCCCGCGCCGTTAGCACCAAACCGCAGATGGCCCGGCTGATGGGCCAGTCGCTCGGCAGTTTCGGCGGCAGCTTCTTCGGCTCATTCGTCAACGACGACAGCAAGAACCCCGATTTTTACGCCTTGTACATGGGCCAGTCTGGCCTCGGGCTCTCCGACCGGGAACTATATCTCCAGGAGAAGTTCGCCCCGCAGAAGATCCGCTACGAGCAATATGTCGCGCAGATGCTCGGCATGACCGGATGGCCAAAGGCGCAGGAAGCGGCTGCCAAGGTGGTCGCGCTCGAAACACAGATAGCCAACGCGCACTGGACGCGCGCGGAGAGTCGTAACCGAGACAAGACTTACAATCCCTATACCCCGGCCCAGCTTGCGAAGTTCGCGCCGGGCTTCCCTTGGGCAACGTTCATGACCGCGGCCGGGATCGGTCAGGCGGAGAAGATCGTCGTCTCACAGAACACGGCATTTCCGAAGCTCGCCAAGATCTTTGAGTCGGCGGATCTTGAAACCCTCAAGGCGTGGCAGGCCTTCCATACCGCCGATGAGGCGGCACCGCTGCTGTCGAAGCGCTTTGTCGATGCGAACTTCGAGTTCCGGCAGAAGTTCTTGCAGGGGCAGCCCGAACAGCGTGAGCGCTGGAAGCGCGGTGTCGCCGTCGCCGAAAATGCGATGGGTGAGGCGATCGGGCGCGATTACGTTGAGCTCTACTACCCGCCTGATTCCAAGGCGAAGATGGACAAGTTGGTTGCCGATCTTCGCGTTGCCATGCGCAAGCGCCTAGAGGGACTGCAGTGGATGAGCCCCGCCACCAAGGCTCAGGCGCTGGACAAGCTCCAGAGCTTCGGACTCAAGATCGGACACCCCGAACAGTGGCGTGACTATTCGACACTCGAACTCCGCAACGGCGACCTGTTTGGCAACGTCGAGCGGGCGATGAAGTTCGAGTGGGACTATCGCCGCAACCGCCTCGGGCGGGCGGTCGACGAGGCCGAGTGGGGCATGACACCACAGACGGTCAACGCCTACTACTCGCCGGTGAAAAACGAGATCGTCTTCCCCGCAGCGATCCTGCAGCCGCCCTTCTTCGATCCAAATGCCGACGCGGCTGTCAATTACGGCGCTATCGGCGGGGTCATCGGGCACGAGATCATCCACGGCTTTGACGATCAGGGTCGCAAGTCGGATGGCCGCGGCATGCTGCGCGACTGGTGGACTCCCGAGGATGCAGCCAAGTTCGAGGTGCAGGCTGCTAAGCTGGGCGCCCAGTACGAGGCCTATCAGTTTCCAACTTTGCCCGGCATGCAGATCAACGGCCGGGTCGCCATGGGCGAGAACATCGGCGACCTAGGGGGTATCCTGCTTGGGCTCGAAGCCTATCGTAATTCGCTCGGCGGGAAGCCCGGGCCCGTCATCGACGGCTTCACTGGAGAGCAGCGGCTTTTCATGGGGTGGGCTCAAGTGTGGCGGACTTTGTGGCGCGACGATGCCCTCCGGCAACAGCTCATCAATGGACCTCACTCACCGGGCCAAATCCGTGCCTTTGCACCGTTGCGCAACGTCGACGCGTGGTACGACGCATTTCAGGTGAAGCCTGGCGATAAGCTCTACGTGCCGCCTGACGAGCGAGTCCGCATTTGGTAAGCGGACGACCTCCCGGTTCCGACCTCATCCACTCGGCACATCCGCATACGTGTCGGGGAGGGGGCGCAGCGGCATGCCTCGGGTACGCGCAAGCACTAGCGTTTGGGCGCGTGCTCTCAGTCAGAAGCAGACGTTCGTCCCTTGGGTCACGTCCGTACCGTTCCATCGCAGAATGCCTTTAGCGTCGACATCGATCACGTTGAGGGGATGCTCAGGAGACTCATCCGGCACACGCTGAACAGGCGCCAGTCCGATGAAGGTGGGGTGCAGGTGCTCGCGTAAGCCGAGGGTGCGAAGTTGAGCCAAGACAAACCAGCGATTAGGTGGATGGCTCTTACCATCTGATCCAGCCTTCTTCGGGCAGGAGTGTGTCATCGCAAACTGAATGTCCGCAACGGGTCGAAAGCAATCATCGGAATTTCCGCAATGAGCGGGAAGCAGACGTTCAGGGCAGTTGATGTTGCGCGAGTGTTAGCAGTTCGTGCGTTATCGCCGCTGTGCCGACTGGAAGCGCGTCCAGTTCGAACTCGCCAACCTTGGCCACTTCTAAGGACCACCGCGGTTGGTAACGCACCCCTCGAACAACAAACAGAGAACCTTCTCCGTGCCGGAAATCCGGGCGGTGCGTAAATCCACTGACAAGCTCCATGCTCGCGTAGGCGGTAAGGCCAATCTCCTCGCGTAGTTCGCGGAGCATCGCATCACGGCTCTCTTCGCTGGTTTTCTGGCCCCCACCGGGCAGTCTCCAGCCCTTCGCGTAGCTAAGCGTGACGAGCACAACTTTCCCGTTTGGCGTTAGCGGAATGCCGTGAACGCCGGTGGTTCGCGGGCGCGAGAAGAACCAGACGGACCGTCGCAGCGCTTGGAAGCAGGCGACGCCGAAATGCAGGAGACGCTTGAGCAAGCATGTGCCTTGGCGCTGGAAGCCCGCGTCTGCAACCTCCAGTTCGGCGAATGTCCGAAATTGGTCGAAAGCAGACGTTCGTCAAATGTCGGCTATGGGTGGATGGCGGACCTTAGCCGAAGGCGCGAAAAGCTTTGGGCGGCGGCACGGCGAACCTCTGCCCAGCGAGCGTCGGTCCACAGGGCTTCACGTTCCCAGAAGTTCTTGTTTGCATCTCGGCCTCGATGGTCGAGCAACGCATCGCACGGCCTCTCTCTGTGCGCCGGGTTAACTCGCCATCCGAGAGCATAGCATCCGCCAAACGACAAGCGTCGTCGAACGTCTGCTTTGGATGGAAAGCGCGCAGTAGAGTGGACGAACTAATCGGCTGCTTCTTGCCCAGAGCGGACTGTCCGCCTTCAAGGCCGCAAGCAGGAAAACAGACGTTCCGCAGGTACTAATACACTCGGCTCGGCTGAAGCACTTCGGCTGGGAACTCCAGTCAGCGACCTTGCCATCTGGTCGGCCGAGCGGGAGCATGGAGCCACTTGCCTGTATCACCCCTCGTCATCGATAATATGAACCTTGCCAACAACGACCTAACCGAGACCGAAGTCTACGGAACAACCTTCCGACAGTATGAACATATTTACCCGCGCGGCAGGGAACATATCTCAGGTTAAAGGCGCAGATATGATGTCGTTCAGGCGCCTGTTGCCTGGCGAAACAAGTGGGTGTCGGCATATTGGACGAAATTTTTGATCCGGTCCTGCCGAACCGTCCACAGATGCGCGAACGGACTCGCCAGATCGCCGCCTTGGCCGCTGCCCCGATATGTGCCGAGCGCCAGCACCCGGTTATCACCTGCGGCAATGATCTCGTCGGGCTTCGCGGTGAACTCCTGAACATCCGCCGCAAGCGGACCGAAGACGTTGGCGGCGACCTCTCCGAAACCATGATAGGTACCGCCATAAGGCATTCCCGCGGCTTCGACCCAGTGCGTGTCGCCAAGCAGTTCCTGCAGCCTCGCCCCGTCTCCCTCACCAAAGGCGACATAGACTTGCTGCACAGTCCGGATGCGATCGCTCATGTCTTCCCCTTTGGGCTTATGTTGCCTCGCTCACCGTACACCTCTCCCGTCCGCATTCCACTGTATCGATCGGTCGCTCTATCCGACGGGTGACGATCGGAGTCCGGCGGCCGGACCCAAGCGTGCTCACATTCCGGGATAGCGTTGGGGGCATGACGGCGGTATGGACTGACATCGGGGCGTTGGCTGGTGAATGCGGGGGAACATGACGAGCGAGGTCGAACGCCGCCTCCCGAGCATCCGGGACATCCTGTCGATCCTGCTCGGTGCCCTGCTCTCGGCGTTCGCGCTACGAGGGTTCCTGGTGCCCAACAAATTCTTCGATGGCGGGGTCACCGGGATCAGCCTGCTTCTGCACGAGATCTATCACGTCAATATCGCTTACCTGATCGTGATCGTGAACCTGCCGTTCGTGCTGTTGGCGGCCCGCCAGATCAATCGTGCTTTCGCCGAACGCATGTTGTTCGCAGTGATCGCGTTCGGCTTGTTCCTCCTGTTCATTCCCTATCCGACGGTCACCAGCGATCGACTGCTCGTCGCCATATTCGGCGGTGTGTTCCTCGGCATCGGCGCCGGGCTTGCCATGCGCGGCGGGGCGGCGCTCGACGGGATCGAGGTGGTCGCATTGTACACCGGGCGAAGCCTCGCGTTCACCACCAGCGAGATCATCCTCGGCCTCAATGTCATGATCTTCGCGATCGCGGCGCTGATGCTCGGGGTCGAGACCGCCTTATACTCGACGCTGACCTATTTCGCCGCGTCACGATCGGCCAACTTCGTCGTCGACGGGATCGAGCAGTTCACCGAGGTCACTATCGTCTCAGCGCAGGCCGAGGCGATCAAGGAAGTAATCGTGCTCGAGCTCGGGCGCGGCATCACCGTGTACAAGGGCGAACGCGGGTTCCTTCCCGGCGACTTCGCTTCGAGCACGCTGGTCGACATCGTCAAGACGGTCGTCACCCGCCTCGAGGTTCCGCGTTTACGCAACGCGGTTTATGCCATTGATCCCAAGGCGTTCGTCGTCACTACCAACGCCCGCGAAGCCCTTGGCGGCGTCCTGAGCCGCCGCCCGAAACACTGACGCCGCTTTCAGCTGCGGGCCACATCGGGAAAGGCCGCGAGCACGCGATCACGCCACAGCCCTGCCGACTGTGCATCGCTAATCGCCAGCGCCTCGGCGGCAAGTCCCGCAGCCGCGGTCGCATCGCCGGTCGCGGCGGCAAGCTCGGCACGCGCCAGGCGAAGCGGCGCCAGAGCCTGCCGCTCGCCCGTGTCGCGAACGGCGACGTCGGCCGTATCCAGCACGCCCAGCGCCTCGTCGATCTGACCATCGGCGATCAGGGCTGAAGCGAGCAGCGCGGAATAGACGGTCTGCCAGCAGATGAAGCCCGTCATGTCCCACGTCCGGAGCCCCTCGCGCATCAACGGCAAGCCAGTCTCGCTGTCGCCGGTTTGGGTCGCGACCCACCCCTTGGCGAAGGTCGCCATTGCAACGAATTCGGGGAATCCCTGCGCCGACGAATAGGCCAGGGCTTCGTCGGCAAAGCGGGCGCACACCGTGGTATCGTTGCGCAACATCGCACAGACGAAATTCGCCAGTTGGGAGAAGCCTTTGGCGTGCGGAAATCGGACGACCTCAGCCAGATCCGCGGCATCGAGCGCAAGCGCCACGCCTTCGTCATACTTGCCGAGCACCGTCTTCGTCAGGGCCAGGTAAAAACGTCCGAAGATGCCGAATTCCATCAGGTAGGACGCGTAGATCGGCGGGTGCCGGTTGACGTCGTACAAGGCCACAGTCTCGGCAAGCAGCCGCTCCGCCTCCAAATTCTCCGCGATGTGCCAGTCGACTAGGCCGCGCATGGTCTTGCGGGCGAGCACCAGGCCGTCGTCCGGTGAGTCGGCCCGCTCCAGCGCGTCGAGCACCCCGACACGATCGAGCGCCTCGCGCAGACGGCCGCGCGCCCAGCTGTGGAGGGCGGTGTGGAAGGTGACCGGAGCACTCTCCTGGCCAAGTTGCTCGAGCATCGTGCGCGCGCGTTCCTGCGTTGCGCCGAAATCGGGGCTGCCGGGTCCGCGCAGGACCATCCACACCGGCCCCTGCATCGCCAATACGTCGAGATCGAGCAGGTCGCGCTCGTGTCCAGGCGGGAGTTTGGCGACTTGTCCGGCGGCACCGTCGAGGTTCGCCATGGCTTCGCTGGCGGCGCCCTCTCCCGCCGCGTGGCGCGCCGCCTTCATGAACCAGGTGATCGCTTCGCGGACTTCGCCGGCCTGCGCAAAGTGAAGCGCAACAACCGAATCGGGGACCCGCGCCAGGTCCAATCCGGCCAGCCAGCTGGCGGCGGCGAGATGACCTTTCCGACGACTGCCGACTTCAAGCGTGTCGTAGATTCCGTCGCGGATCAGGGCATGGCTGAAGACAAAGGAGTCTTCCGCCGTCTCCGTCACGATCTGCTCGGCCAGCAGCACCGCGATGATCGACGGCATCGCCTCGGTCTCGAACTTGAAAATGGCGGCCACCACCGACGCATCGAAATAGCGCCCCATGACCGATGCGCTCTTGGCAAAGCGCCGGCTGTTCTCGTCGAGATGGTCGAGTTTGCTCAGCACGATCCCGCTCAGGGTCAGCGGGATGTTCGAGCCCGAGCCCCGGCTTTTCCCCTTTGCCGTCATCCGCGCATATTCCTCGAGGAACAGCGGGACGCCTTCGGCCAGCGCCACGATCTTCGCGATCGCTCCTTCGTCCAGATTGTAGCTCGACGTCGCCGCAAGCGCGAGATCCTTGGCGTAGCGGTCGGGCAGCGGATCGATGTGCAGCGCTTCCTCGAACTTGAGCGTCGCCATCATCGGCTCGGCTTCGGTGCGGTAGGTCGCGATCAGGAGAATCGGATAGTTGGGCACCTGGTCGAGCAGGTAGGCGAGCAGCTCGAGCGAGGTCGGGTCGATCCAGTGGACGTCCTCGAAGATCATGACGAAGGCACGCGACCGGCCGATCGCTCCGAACATTCGCCGGCTGAGCACTTCGAAGGCGCGCTGGCGGCGTGCGTTGACGGTCTCGTCGCCCATCGGCGGCCCGGTCGCGGCTTCCGGCGCCAGCAGATCGAGCAGGAGGTCGGTTTCGTCGCCGTCGGCCTGCCACACCACGGTGAACAGCCTGGCCAGCTTGTCCCTGCGCGCGGCCAGCCCATCGTCCCGGCGCACACCGGTGATCCAGTCGAGGTAGGCGCGTATCGGATGGAGCGGCACGGCCGAATATTCGGGCGTGCACTGGAGGACGAAGGTCGGCGTGCCCTTCAGTTCGTCGTTGGCCAGGATATCGCGCGTAATCCGCGACTTGCCCAGCCCGGCGGAGCCCCCGACCCGGATTGAATGGCCCGCTCCCCCGCGAGCGCGAGCGAAGCCGCTGGCCAGTATTCCGCCCTCGCGTTCCCGGTCGATGCGCGGTGTATTGTTGCGTTCGATCCGCGCGTCGAAGCGCGACACGATGCCCGCGACCGCACCCGCGACTTCATAAGCCTGCTGGGGTTCGGCAAAGCCTTTCAGCTGCAACTGCCCAAGGTCGCGTACGCGAAACCGGTCGCCGATCAGGTCGAGCGTCTCTTCGCAGATGATCAGCCGATCTTTCCCCGCTTTGTCCTGCAGCCGCGACGCGAGGTTGAGGCAGGCGCCCACCGTCTCCCCGCCGAAGTGACTGGTCCCGAGCGAGACGATCGCGGTGCCGGTGGCGATCCCGACACGGGTGTGGAGCGCGACGTCCTGCCCCTTGTTGTGCGCAGCCAGCGCGGCGAGAATGTCGAGCCCGGCCGACACGGCCTGGCAGGCATCGTCCTCCTTGGCGACGGGAAAGCCGAAAAAGCACATCAGGCCATCGCCCTGATATTGCGCAACCGTTCCGCCGCGCGAGCGGATCGCCTCGGTGCACAGGCTGTGATAGCTGCGCAGCGCGGCTGAATATTCGTCCGCGCCAAGCTCCTCCAGCAGGTCGGTCGATCCGATCAAATCGGCGAACAGCACGTTGAGCCGGCGCCGTTCGGCGCTCGACCCACGCTCCACCAGCGTACTGGCGCGCCCCCCAGGTTCGACCCCGTGCTGCATCAGTGCGCCGCGAAGCGACGGAAGCCGATCCCGGCCTGCCCGGTTGCAGCCGCCTGGGTTCCAAGCGCGAACATCAGCGCGAAGTCATAATCCAGCCCACGCGGCACGTTGGCGTTGCTGACGCCCTTCGGCACGGACGGGTTCTGGAACCAGCGCGCCCACTCCGGCGAGCCGGGCGGATACAATACGAATGGCTCGCCGTTCCTGGGGAACCCGCGGACCGGCGCGGGATACAGGTTGCGGGTCCACGGAAACTCCGCCGCCGAATGACAGCTGAGGCACGACGACGCGCCGATCTGACGCAGGTTGGCGTTCTGATTGCCGCCTTCGGTAAACAGCACATTGACCCGGTCGGCGACGTCCATCGGCCCGGCCAGTCGTCCACCCCACCCGCGGGTGCCATGCGTGAACAACGGCGCGCGCGGGTTGAACCAGGTTTCCTGAAGATTGTCCGGGCTGCCCCCGTTGCCGCTGCGCGAACCGGCGAGCTTCGGATCATTACCCCACATTGCGCCAACCGGCACGAACCGGTCCCACGGCGTCGAACCGATTGCGTTCGCGTCATAGACAAAAGCCGCGAACACCCAGCCGGTCGTCGGCGAAGCAGCGCGGTCCTTGATGGCGATGCTCATCTGGAAGGGTCGGACGTTGAGGATCTTTGGCTTGGCGCCACCGGGCGGCGGGTTCAGCAGGTCGGCGACGCTTGGACGGTAGACCTGCCACGTCGCCGCCTTGGACACGACCGGCCACTCGGCCTCGGTGCTGGTCACCGCTTCGATCTTCACGGCGATCGATCCCTCCGGAAAGACGATCTGGCTGATCTCCGGGTCGTAGGGATTGGCCCATACGCGCCCAAGCATCCCGGCGGCGATCCCGTTGTAATACATCACCGCGTGGTTTTGCACCGAGGTGGTCGGAATCGGTCCTTGCGGGAGGCCCGGATCGGGATCGCATTTCGTGGGGATCGGCGGGCCGGCAGCGAGCATCTTGGCTCCGAAGGTGCCCTCGCCCAGGCGCCGGTTGCAGAATGCCCGTGGCGGAAGGATCTGGCCGGTATAGGTATTGCCGACCGACTCCCGGCCCGACGTCGGATCGATGGACCCGTCCGACCCGCTGGAGCCTTCGCCCAGCCAGATCATGTCGTACCAGCCCGCCCGGCGCGCATCCCAGCGGTCCGAATCGTTGACCAGTCCGCTCAGCGACGGCGCGATCCACCGGTGCAGCCCACTCAGATAGCTGGGTGCCGTCGCCTTGGTGATCGGCGCCATTGCCCGATAGCGTTGGCCGCTCACCGCCGCCGTCGTCTTGGGATAATCGACATTGGCGATCTGCAGCCGGCCGAAATATTCGGTCTGGGTGGGATAGATCCCGTTGCTCGACGCAAACGGATCGAGCGCCGGCCCCGACTGGGCGAAAGCCACCGCGGATATCGCGGCGAGCGCCGAAATCGAAAGCCCCGCCACAGCCTTGCGTTCCAACTTCATGTGCCGTTCCCCCCGACTTACAAAGCATCATCACTTTATCGAACGCTACATCCTTATCCCCGCACAGCGTCCTGTCCGAATATCTGGTCATGCCGAAGCCACACCTGCCCCATGACCGGCGCGGCGAAGGTCGTCGTGACGGAGTCCCTGCCAAGACGGTGAAGAGCGAAGCCGGGCTGGCCATCGGCCACCATCACCCGTCCGTCCGGTCGACGCGCGTCGAACGGCGCCATCTCGGGCCACAGTTGCGGCGCGGTCGCCGGCGAGATCGTCACCGGAATACCGTGGAAATGGGTCATCACCGCCATGTGCACGTGACCGCAGACGATGTGGCGAACCTGGTTGAAGCGGGTGACCACCGCCGCGAAGCGCTCGATCCAGTCGGCTTCTTCCGGCGGATCGATCCATTCGACACCGGATGCGACCGGCGGATGATGCATGGCAATCACCGTGGGAGTATCGCGATCGTCGGCGAGTTCGGCATAAAGCCGGTGGGCGCGCGCAGAGTCGAAATAGCCGCCGTCCTGCCCGGGCAGCGAAGTATCGATGCACAGCACCCGCCAGTCGCCGATGCGACAGGCGTTGGTGCCGCGAAAAGTGCCGCTGCGCTCCGAGCGCATGGCGAGGTTGAAGTTGTCCAATCGATCGTGATTGCCCATCAGGCACAGCCAGGGCCGCTCGATGCGGATCATCGTCTGGAGGAAAGCGCGGTAGCTTTCCACGTCGCCGCGATCCGCAATGTCTCCGGTCACCAAATAAAGATCGGGTTCGCGCAGCAGCCCGCGCAGGGTGTCGAGACTGGAGCTGAAACGAGCCGCATTGTCGCTCGACGCGGCAGTCCCGGCCGGCATCAAATGCAGATCGGTCAGTTGAGCAACCAGCATTGATGACCCCCGTATCGGGGGTACCACTTGTAGAAATGCGTCACAAGCGCTGCCATTACGATCGC
>JASLBJ010000080.1 GCA_030146725.1 Sphingomicrobium sp.
CCGGCTGGCTGGCGTCCGTCCGCTAGGATCCGCCAGCCAACCCGCCCGACGGCCTAGTCGAACAGTTCCTCGAGGAACGACTTGCGACGCTTGTGCGGTTTGTGGCCGTAGCCATGACCGTATTGCTGCTGCGGCGGATAGCCCGGCTGGGCCCACGGACCCTGCGGAGCTTGTGGGGGCATCGGCGGCTGCGGTGGCTGCGGCGGCATCGGAGCAGCGTCGCCGGCAGCGCGCTCGATGATCTTGTCGAGTTCGCCGCGATCGAGCCACACGCCGCGGCACGTCGGACAATAATCGATCTCGATCCCCGACCGCTCGCTCATCACCAGCGTCGCACCGTCGATCGGGCAGGCCATCGGTCCTGAATGATTGGGCATTGTCACTCCTTTAAATTGCACCGGCGAAGTGGGGAGCAGTGCGGCCCTTGGCTAGAGGGACTTGCGCCCTTGGCCAGCCGGACTTGGGGCGTTGGTCAGTGGAACTCAGGCAGGGCTAGAGCGGGGCGGCGCAGCCGCTGCGCTGTTCGCCGCCGACGGTGAGGTCCACGGCCACTGAATATAGTCTGTCCGACATGCCGTCCGAACAGCCGGGCTGCGGCCGGCTGCGGAGCACGAACGGCTTGCCGCGAAGTGCCCCGGTCCACGTGCCGCCGCCATTCCGGCTCGCGGCAAAGCGGGTCCACACCCGGGTGCCCACTTGATCGTCGGGATGCGAATAGGTCACGCAGCGGCCGTCGATCGTAGCGGCCCAGAACGGCTCGGTGCCGATTGCCCGCACGGCGTTCGCGGGCAGCATCGCTCCATCCTGCAGCCGGCACGCGCTCACCCCCGGGGCGGCAACCGCAGGCGCAGGAGCCGCGGCTGTGGGGACCTCGGGCACTGGAGCGGTGGCAGGAAGGACCTCGCCTGCCCGTCCGCAGGCTGCCGCGAAGGCCTGCGCGATGCCGGGCGGCGGGCCTGTTATGGGCCCCAGATTCTGCGATCCGTGATTGATCGAGACCGCCCCGCCGAGCAGCCCGCCAAGATCGTCCGGCCGGTCCCCACTCGCGGTCACGCCGCGCCCGGTGCCCGGCGTCGCGACGAGGACGACAGCGTCGCTCCCGCTGCCCAGAGTGAGCCGGTCCTCGCTGCCCACCGGCGTGAAGCCCATTACCCTGACGATCAATTCGCGCGTCGCTCGCGGGCAGACCAGTTCGACGACCGGCCCGGCCGAAGCGCTGTAAACCAGCCTGGTGCCGCCAGAGGTGGGCTCGACCACCCAACCGGCGCCTGCCGCCCCAGGGAGCCGCTCGCCGCCTTCCGCCGCCCCACCGCCTTCCTCCGCCCCACCGCCTTCCGCCGCATTGTCGACCGGCATGGGTGGCTGGCCCGCGGGACTGCAACCCGCCGCCGCGAGCGCGATCAGGGTCGTCAGGCTGCGGAGACGGTGTCGGTGCATGGAGCCGGTCCTTCGAACGGCTCATCAGAGCGCGGCAGCGAAGGAATCGCAAGGCACAGCTGTCGCTCGGGCGACAAGCCCTCTAGGGAAGCGTCGCGACTGGCGCTAAAGGACTGCTGCAGGGCACCGCCCGTTCACCGCAGGAGGCAAGCATGGCCAAGGGCCAGATGAAATCGAGCAAGGAAGCACGCAAGCCGAAAGCCGAGAAGAAGAAGACCATCGCCGCCAACCCGTCGACCAAGGGCTCCAACACCAACCAAGGCTGAGGCCCCGGCCGCCGCCGTTCGCCGAACCGCGCGCCTTCCTCGGCGCGCGGCTTTGGCCTAAGTCGGCCTCCATGACCGCCCAAAGTTCTGCGGCATGACCGCAACCCCCGCCGGCATCACCTACGCCGACTATCTGTCGCTCGACCTGCTGCTCGGCGCGCAGAACCCGCGCTCCGACCTGCACGATGAAATGCTGTTCATCGTCATCCACCAGACCAAGGAGCTGTGGCTCAAGCAGATGCTTCACGAGCTCGGGCTGGCCGTCGCGCACCTCGACCGCGGCCATTTCGCCGCATCCTACAAGGCGATGGCGCGGATCAGCCGGATCCAGTCGGTGATGACCCAGTCCTGGGACGTGCTCGCGACGCTTACCCCGGTCGACTACACGGCCTTCCGGTCGGTGCTCGGCACCAGCTCGGGCTTCCAGTCGGCGCAATTCCGCGAGTTCGAATATCGCCTCGGCCTCAAGGACGAACGTTTCCTCCAGCATCACGCCGACCCGTCCGAACGCGCCTCGCTCCAGACGGCGTTGGACGAGCCGAGCCTGCGCGACTCGTCCCACCGCGCACTGACTCGCGCCGGGTTCGACCTCGGCGACCGCTCGGAGGAAGCGGTGTCGGCCGCCTGGCTCCAGGTGTACCGGGCTTCGGAGCGCTGGTTCGATCTCTACCAGCTCGCCGAAAAGCTCGTCGATATCGACGATGCGCTGGCGATGTGGCGGCACAAGCATGTGCTGACGGTCGAACGGATCATCGGCAGCAAGCCGGGCACCGGCGGCTCGTCCGGCGCCGCCTATCTGCGCTCGACGCTGACCAAGCGCGTCTTTCCCGAACTGTGGTCGCTGCGGTCGTCCCTGTGACGCCGAGCTTCAAGCGGTTGTTCTCGCGCAGCCTCGGTGCGGCGCCCGGCCGGCTGCACATGGCCGCGCACAGCCATCACCTGTGGCCCGACGCGAGCTTCGACGGGCAGGTCGAGTGCTGGAACGATGCCGCGACGCTCGCCGACGCCAAGTGGGAACGGATCATGGGCGAGGTCTGGCCGCGCGCCCAGGCACACGTCGCGGCCGAG
>JASLBJ010000087.1 GCA_030146725.1 Sphingomicrobium sp.
TCAGTGCACCGGCGGCCAAAATCGTCTTGCGTGTCATTGCAACGCTCACTCCTGCTCCAGACATGCGGTCCTCTACGAAGGACGTCTGGAGCAGGGAAGTGTTTCCCTAGCGCTTCCGATATTTGTCGAACCAGGCGATGATCGCCGACGCCTTGGCCGCCGATTGCGACGGGCGGTTGGTGAACGAGTGGCTCGCACCCGGCACCTTGACCAAGGCGGTCGGCACGCCGCGAAGCTGAAGCGCGGTATAATATTGCTCGGACTCGCTGACCGGGGTTCGGTAATCCTCGCTTCCGACCACCACGAGCGTTGGCGTCTTGACGTTGCCGACGAGGCTGAGCGGCGAGCGCGCCCAATAGCCCGTCGGGTCTTCCCACGGCAGTTTGCCGAACCAGTAGCGGCCGAAATAGGGGACGGCGTCGGCGGTAAGCACCTGGCTTGCCATGTTGATCACCGGCTTCTGCGCGGCCGCAGCGCGGAAGCGGTCGGTCTTGCCGATCACCCAGGTGGTGAGCACGCCGCCGCCTGATCCGCCGGTGACGAACAGATTGGCCGGATCGGCGAAACCCTGCGCGACCGCGGCGTCGGTCGCCGCCATTAGGTCGGGGTAGTCCGGGCCGGGATAGGCCTTGTCGATCGCGTCCATGAACGCCTCGCCATAACTCGTCGAGCCGCGCGGATTGGTAAACAGGACAGCGTAACCGGCCGCCGCGTAGAGCTGGTAGTCGGTCGAGAAGAACGGCCCGTAGGCCGCCGCCGGACCGCCGTGGATCTCGAGGATCGTCGGCACCTTCTGGCCCGGCTGATGATTGGGCGGGAGCAGGATCCAGCTCGGCACCTTTTGCCCGTCTGGTGCGGTCACGGCCAACTCGCGCACCTGTCCGAGACGCTTGGCCGACAGGTGCCGGTTGAGGTCGGTGAGCTTGCGGACCTTGCCGTTCTGCCAGATCGCGACGTCGCTCGGGCGCTCGGCGCTACCGGTGGTGAAGGCGATCGTGCCGCCTTTCGCGACGCTGTAGTCGCCCCCGGTGTAGGGCCGGTCGAGCCCGGATGCTGCAAGCTCGCGGGTCAGCGGCTGCACGCGCCCATCGAGCCCGACGCGGGCGAGCGCCATACGGCCCTCATCCTCGTAACTGACGATCAGCCCACTGCCGGTCCAGTCGAGCGCCTCGATGCTGCGGTCGAGTGAGGAAGCGAGGCGCCGAACGCCGCTGCCGTCCCGGTTCATCACGTACAAACGGGTCTGGCGGAACGCGCGCGGATCGTCGTCGAAGCCGAGATAGGCGATATGGCGGCCGTCCGGCGACACCACCGGCGCTCCATCGGGACCGTCGCGGCTGGTCAGCGGGGTAAGCGCGCCGCTGGCGGAATCGACCAGGTAGATCTCACTGTCGCGCGCGTCGCGCTCCCAGTCGCTGCTGCGGTTGGCACTGATGAGGATGCGGCTGTCCTGCGTCCATTCCAGCGGGCCGCTGTGGTGGAACGCACCGAAGGTCAGCTGGCGCGCTGCTCCGCCGGTTGAAGAGACCACGAACAACTGGTCGAAGCCGGGCTTCACATAGCCCGATCCATCGTTGCGGAAGGTAACCTTGTCGATGATCTCGAGCGGCTTGGCCCATTCCGCGCCCTCGGGCTTGGCCGGCGCGCTGCCGAGCTTGGGTCCGTCGTCGGGAACCGACATCACGTAAGCGATCTGCGTTCCGTCGCGCGACCATGCGATGCTGCTCGGGCTGTCGGGAAGACCGGTGATGCGCGCGCTGTCGCTGCCTTGCATCCAGCGCACGAACAATTGCGCCGTGCCGCCTTGCGCGGTCGAGATATAGGCCAGCCGAGTACCGTCCGGCGACCAGCGCGGGCTGCTGTGCGAGCCTGCCGATGCGACCAGCGGACGCTGCGCGCCGCTTGCGGTATCGATCAGCCAGATCGACGGCACCATGCGGTCGGTCATGATGTCGGCCGAGCGGCGGACATAGGCGATCGTGCGCCCGTCGGGACTGATCCGCGGATCGCTTGCAACCGACAGGCCGAACAGGTCGCTGCCGGTAAACGCCGGATTCGGAGCGGTTGCCGGCGCCGCGGCGACCGCGGCCGGAGCCGCGCCAAGCAGCAATGCAGTTACGAGTAAGCGCCAGTCGGCCATCATTGCCTCTCCCCAGGATCGGCGGAGAGAAGCACAGCGAAGCGCGCCTGCAAAGCGCCGTCGCGGACTTGGGCAATCCCCACCCCGGCAGGCCCGGGGCAGGGATCATACGGCTATTCGGCCGCCGGCGGCGTCTCCGACGGAGCGGTCTTGCGACCCCGGGCCTTGACCTTCGCCGCCTTGGGCGGTGCGGGCGTGATCTCGAACGACGGGGCATTGTCCTTGATGCGGACCTTGACCTCGCCGCCGTTGACCAGCTTGCCGAACAGCAATTCCTCGGCGAGCGGCTGCTTGATCTTCTCCTGCACCAGCCGGCCCATCGGGCGCGCGCCATACGCCTTGTCGTAGCCGCGGGTCGTCAGCCACTCACGCGCTTCGTCGTCGAGGTCGATGTGGACGTGGCGGTCGGCCAGCTGAAGCTCGAGCTGGAGGATGAACTTGTCGACCACGCGCGCGACCACCGCCGGCGGCAGATAGGCGAACGGCACGATCGCATCGAGGCGGTTGCGGAACTCAGGGGTGAACATCTTCTTGACCGCATCCTCCTGCGCATCCTCGCGGCTCATCGCACCGAAGCCGATACTCTCGCGCGCCATGTCGGCCGCGCCGGCATTGGTCGTCATGATCAGGATGGTGTTGCGGAAATCGACCGTCTTGCCGTGGTGATCGGTAAGCTTGCCGTTATCCATCACCTGAAGGAGGATGTTGAACAGGTCCGGATGTGCCTTTTCGATCTCGTCGAGCAGCAGCACCGAATGCGGATGCTGGTCGACCGCGTCGGTGAGCAAACCGCCCTGGTCGTAGCCAACATAGCCCGGAGGCGCGCCGATCAGGCGGCTGACCGAGTGGCGCTCCATATATTCGCTCATGTCAAAGCGCTGCAGCGGGATACCCATGACCGAGGCGAGCTGGCGCGCGACCTCGGTCTTGCCGACTCCGGTCGGACCGGAGAACAGGTAATTGCCGATCGGCTTGTCGGGCTCGCGCAGGCCGGCACGCGACAGCTTGATCGCCGACGCGAGCTTCTCGATCGCCATGTCCTGGCCGAACACGACCCGCTTGAGGTCCGCCTCGAGATGCTCGAGCACGCGCTTGTCGTCGGTCGACACGGACTTCGGAGGAATGCGCGCGATGGTCGCAACGACCTGCTCGATCTCCTTGGTCGTGATGACCTTCTTTCGGCGCGACGGCGGCACCAGCATCTGCATCGCGCCGACTTCGTCGATCACGTCGATCGCCTTGTCCGGCAGCTTGCGGTCGTGGATGTAGCGCGCGCTCAACTCGACCGCGCTCTTGATCGCGTCGGGCGTGTAGCGGACATTGTGGTGGCTTTCGAACGACGAGCGCAGGCCGGCGATGATCTTGACGGTGTCCTCGATCGTCGGCTCGTTGACGTCGATCTTCTGGAACCGGCGAAGCAGCGCGCGGTCCTTTTCGAAGTGGTTGCGGAACTCCTTGTAGGTGGTCGACCCGATGCAGCGGATCGTCCCCGACGACAGCGCGGGCTTGAGCAGGTTGGACGCGTCCATCGCTCCGCCGCTGGTCGCGCCGGCGCCGATGACGGTGTGGATCTCGTCAATGAACAGGATCGCGTCAGGCAGCTTCTCGAGCTCGGAAACGACCGACTTCAGCCGTTCCTCGAAGTCCCCGCGATAACGGGTGCCGGCCAGCAGCGACCCCATGTCGAGCGAATAGATGATCGCGGGCTTGAGCACCTCGGGCACGTCGCCCTCGACGATCTTGCGCGCGAGACCTTCGGCGATGGCGGTCTTGCCGACGCCGGGATCGCCTACATAGAGCGGGTTGTTCTTCGAGCGACGGCACAGGATCTGCACCGTCCGATCGACCTCCGACATGCGGCCGATCAATGGATCGACCTTGCCCGCCCTGGCCTTCTCGTTGAGGTCGACGGTGAACTGCTTGAGCGCGCTCTCCTTCTTGCCCTCCGCCTTGTCGGTCTTCTCCTCGGTGCCGCCGACCTCGCGTGTCTCGGCCGGCGTGTCGCCCTTGCCGACGCCGTGACTGATGTAAGTCACTGCATCGAGGCGGCTCATGTCCTGCTGCTGGAGGAAATACACCGCATAGCTCTCGCGCTCGGAGAACAAGGCGACGAGCACGTTACCGCCGGTGACCTCGTCGCGGCCTGACGACTGGACGTGGAGGATCGCGCGCTGGACGACTCGCTGGAAGCCGCTGGTCGGCGTCGGATCGGTGCCGCTGTCGGCGACGAGCGCTCCAAGTTCACTGTCGAGATACTGCTTGACCGTCGCGCGCAGCTCGTCACGCGCCACGCCGCAGGCGGTCATCACCTTCGACGCATGTTCGTCGTCGACGAGCGCGATCAGCAGATGCTCGAGGGTCGCATACTCGTGCCGGCGCTTGCTGGCTTCACCCAGAGCGTTGTGCAGGGTCTGTTCGAGCTCGCGAGCGAAACTAGGCATTTAGGGTACACTCCCCAGCCCTCCGGGGAGCGGTGGGCTCGACTGCCAATGTCATACGACATGCGTGATCAATCAAGGGGATGCGGCGCGGTTTATCCCCAGTCTGTCGCGCTAGTGGGTGGCGGTGGCTCAGGCGGCTACTCGTCGGAGGCGCCGTCATGGAGTGAATCCATGACGTCGGTCGGGTTCGGCCGGGCCGACCCGCCGGCCGGCTTGCGCCCTCTCTCATCTAAGCTCGCGCTTGCGTTGCAAGCGCTTGCTTAGCTTCGGGGGCTTAGCGCTTGAACAGGTCCTCCGCCTCCGAGCGGTGGCGGGTGACCCGGTCGATATGCGCTTCGACGCGCCCGATCTCCTCGTTGAGCGAGGCGATGCGCGCGTGCAGCTCGTCGATCGACAGCGGGTCGAGGTCCTGGCGTGCAAGCAGGGTCAGCGGATCCTCGGGCCTGCCGGGGAACAGATCGTCAATGTCCATGCCCGCAATCCGTTGACCCGCGCCCCGGCCCTGTCAATAAGCAGTGGCAGGTGACAGGCGCGCTCCCCTTAACGATGCAGGCGATTGCCGCGCGCGAGCCCGGTGGACCCGAGGTGCTGGCGCTGGTCGAGCGCCCCGTCCCGCAGCCCGGCGCGGGCGACGTGCTGATCCGGGTCGCAGCCGCGGGGGTCAACCGCCCCGACATTCTCCAGCGCAAGGGGCTCTATCCACCCCCACCCGGCGCTCCCGACATCCTCGGGCTCGAGGTCGCGGGCACCGTCGTCGAAGCCGGCGCCGGGGCCGAGCACCTGCTCGGCCGGCAGGTCTGTGCCCTGGTCGCAGGCGGCGGCTACGCCCAATATTGCGTCGCGCCGGCGGGCACCTGCCTGCCGCTGCCCGGGGGACTGACCCTGGCGGAAGCGGCAGCGATGCCCGAGACGCTGTTCACCGTGTGGGCCAATCTGTTCGAGCGCGGGTTGGCAGCGGACGGCGACAGCGTCCTCGTCCACGGCGGGACCAGCGGGATCGGAACGATGGCGATCGCGCTTGGCCGGCTGTTCGGACTGCGCGTGATCGTCACCTGCGGGTCGGACGAGAAATGCGCGGCAGCGCTGGAGTTCGGAGCGACCGCGGCGATCAACTATCGCACCCACGACTTCATGGAGGAGGCGAAGCGGCTGACCGCGGGCCGCGGCGTCGCGGTCGTGCTCGACATGGTCGGAGGGGACTATCTGCCCCGCAACCTTGCCTGCCTTGCCGACGACGGCCGCCATGTGTCGATCGCCTTCCAGCGCGGAGCGAAGGGCGAGGTGCTGATCCCCGACCTGATGCGCCGCCGCCTGACCCTGACCGGATCGACCCTCCGCCCGCGCTCGGTTGCATTCAAGACCGCACTCGCGGACGAGATCGCACGGACGGTGTGGCCCTTCGCGCAGAGCGGCCAGTTGCGCCCGCTGATCGACCGCAAGTTTCCACTGGACCAGGCCGCCCAGGCCCATGCCAGAATGGAAGCGGGCGATCATGCCGGCAAGATCGTGCTCACGGTCGCTTGAAGAACGCAGCGCCGACCGCTTGAACTCGTCCTCGGTGCTTGCCCTGTCCGGGCAGCAGGTTTAGACGAGCCGGGACGCGGCCGCTCCGAAAGGGGCGGCCCTATTCATTTGTGACGGAGAATATCCAGTGGCCCAGCCGCTCATGCCTCATGCCACCGCCGCCTGGCTGGTCGACAATAGTTCGCTCACGTTCGAGCAGATCGCCGAGTTCTGCGGACTTCACCTGCTCGAGATCCAGGCAATCGCCGACGATACCGCCGCAACCAAGCTGACCGGGCGCGATCCGATCTGGGCCAATGAACTGACCCATGAGGAGATCGAGAAGGGCCAGGCCGATCCCGACTACCGGCTGCAGATGTTCAAGGAGCCCGATCCGGTGCGCCGCACCAAGGGCCCCCGCTACACGCCGGTCAGCAAACGCCAGGACAAGCCCGACGGGATCAACTGGATCATCCGCAACCATCCCGAGGTCACCGACGGCCAGATCAGCAAATTGATCGGCACTACCCGCACGACGATCGCAGCGATTCGCGACCGAAGCCATTGGAACATGGCCAATATCACCCCCAAGGACCCGGTAACGCTCGGCCTGACGACCCAGCGCGAACTCGACGCAGCAGTCGCCAAGGCGCTGAAAGCCGCGGGCGGTACCGCTCCCGTGGACACGCGCCTCGACAGCGACCGCGAGGCGCTGATCACCGAACTGCGCGCCGAACGCGAGCAGCACGCCCGCGATGCCGAGAATGCGCTGGCCGAGGCCGAAGATGCGCCCTCGGACGAGATCGTGCCCGGCATCCGCGACCCGTTCCGTCCCGTTTCGCAGCCTTGATTCGGCTTCGGCTCGGAGCCAGACTGCGGACATGGACAGCGCCGAACAGATCGCCGGACAGGCAGCCGAGCAGACGCCCGATCAGACGAGCGAGCTGAGCTTCGAGGCGGCGCTCGCACGGCTCGAGGAGATCGTCCGGCTGCTCGAGCGCGGTGAAGCCCCGCTCGACCAGTCGATCGAG
>JASLBJ010000090.1 GCA_030146725.1 Sphingomicrobium sp.
CGCGATATACGCCGTAGCCTCCTGCCAGTTGCCGATGCTGGTCTTCCCGCCGACATAGCCCTTGATCCGGGCGAGTCCCTCGGGCGCGAGCTCGGGGCCGACGTCGTTGAGGACCGCGGCGGCGACCGCGTGGCTGCGGACCCCGGCGAGCATCATCGTCATGATCCCGCCCATCGACGTGCCGACGAACACTGCGCGGGCGATCCCGAGACAGCCCATCATCCGAACCACGTCATCGACATAGGTTGCGGGCACGTAGCGCGACGGATCGGGATCACGATCCGACTGCCCGCGCCCGCGGACGTCGGGCACGATCACCCGCCGGCCAAGGCTGGCGATCAGCGGCGCGACATCCTCGAAGTCGCGAGAGTTGCGGGTCAGGCCGTGGAGGCAGATCACGGGCAGCCGCGCCGGGCCGCTCGCGCCGGCATAGTCCCTGGCGAACAGGGACAAGCCGTCGCGCGACGCCCAGCGCCGGTCGTTGAAAGCGGTCATCGGTTGTCGCCCAGCCGACGGTCGAGCCGCTTAGAACCGGTATCCCAGGGATGCGAAGATCTGCCGCGGATTGCCGTAATAGCCCGTCAGCACGCCTTCGCGGCCAAGCGTCGGAACCAGGTTCCCGGCTGCGTTGCGGACGAACTCGCCGGTCAGCGGGTTCTGGGCGAGGAAGTTGTAGCCCGCCGTCACGTAGCGCTTGTCGGCCAGGTTCTTGCCGTGGAGCCCGACCGTGAAGCGGTTGCCCGCCGAGCGCCACACGAGGTTGGCGTCGAGCAACGCGAAGCCCTTCTGGTCGAGCCCCGGGCTGGCCACTTCGAACTGCTGGCTCTTCGAGCGGTACGACAGCGTCGTGTTGGCATTGAGCCGTCCGCCGGCGGCGGGCGTGTCGTAATCGAGCGATCCGCTCATCGTCCACTTGGGCGTATTCTGGACCTTGCGCAGATCGGCGACGTCGACCGGGCCTTCCCCGGGGATGTTGGTGATGAACTCGAGATATTTCGCGTCGAGATAACCAAGCGTGCCGGCGAAGTTCAGCCGGTCGCCTGCCGCCGCCATGCTTTCGGCAACGATCAGGTTGGATTCGACCTCGACACCGCGGAACCGCGCCTTGCCGGCGTTGGTGGTGATCCCGCAGAACGTCGAGATCCCACCGACCACGCAGCCTGCCGAGCCGGGCACCTGGACGTCCTTATAGTCGGCCTGGAACAGCGCGGTCGCAAAGCGCAGCCGGCGGTCGAGCACCGCGCCCTTCCAGCCAAGTTCGTAGCTGTCGACCGTCTCGGGATCGAACGCCATGAAGTCGTAGATGTCCTCGGGCGACTGCGACGGCGCCTGTGTCGACTGGCCGCGCGGGTCGAACCCGCCGCCCTTGAAGCCGCGCGAATAGCTTGCGTAGATGTTGTGGTCGCGATTGGGCTTGAAGCTGACCGACGCGCGCGGCGTGAACGCCGTGTCCTTGCGCTTGCCCTCGAAGTTGGACGTGGTCGCGATAACCGTACCGACCCCGAATGCGCCCGATCCGCCAAGCGATTCCGAGCCGCCGTTGATCAGCGTCTGGCGAAGCACCCGCGCTGCGCGCCGGTCATTGGTGTAGCGGCCGCCGACCGACACTGCGAACTGCTCGGTGAGGTCGTAGCTGAAATCGCCGAACAGCGCCCAGGTCTTGGTATCGACGTCGCCGGCGGTCGAAGCGGTCAGCCCCGGCAAGGTCGGCGCGGTCGAATAGAGCCGCACGTCGAACACGTTCTCGGCATTGGCGTTGAGGTAATACGCACCGACCAAGCCGCCAAGCGGACCGCTGTCGACGACCAGCTGCAGCTCCTGGCTGAACTGCCGATTTTTGTAGATCGCCGGCACGTCGAGATCGACCGTCGGCAGCGCGTCGAAGTCGATCGGCGTATCGCTGCGGTCCTTGCGGTATGAGGTGATCGAGCGGAAGGTCAGCGCGTCGTTGATCCCGAACTCGCCGTGCAGCGCAAGCCCGCCGCCCTTGACCTTCTGCTTGGGATCCTCGAGCCCGCCGCGCGAGTCGAACTCGTCGTCGAGCACCGGCGCCGCGGTGAACAGCGACGGGATCAGCCGGTGGCCGCCGCGCGGATTGCTGTTGTCCCAGCTATAGTCGCCCGACAGGCGCACGAACGCACTGGCCGTCGGCTCGAATTCGATTGTCCCGCGCGTCGCCCACACGTCGCGATTGTAATTCTCTTCGCCCGTGGTGAGGTTCTTGCCGAACCCGCCTCGGCTGAGCCGCGCAACGGCGCCGCCGATGCGCAAACCGTCCGAGAGCGGCGCCGACGCAAGCGCAACCAGGTCGGCCTGTTGGTACGTGCCGAGGTTCGCCCGAACGCTGAACTCGGGGACGTCGGCAAGCCGCTTTGTCACATATTTGATCGCGCCGCCGATGGTGTTGCGGCCGTACAACGTGCCCTGCGGTCCGCGCAGGATTTCGATCCGCTCGACGTTGTAGATGTCGAGCAAAGCGCCCTGTGGCCGGTTGAGATAGACGTCGTCGAGGTAAAGACCGACGCCCTGCTCGAAACCGGCGACCGGGTCCTGCTGGCCGACTCCGCGGATGAAGGCGGTGAGCGTGGTGTTGGTCCCTCGCGAGGTCTCGAGCGTGACGTTCGGCGTCGTGTCGCCGACATCGGTAATGTCGAGCGCGCCTTGCCGTTCGAGCTGCGCGCCGGTGTAGGCGGTCACCGCGATCGGCACGTCCTGCAGCACTTCGGTGCGGCGGCGGGCGGTCACGACGATGTCGGGATCGGATGCGGCCGACGCCGTGTCGGTCGGCTGAGATTGTGCGGCGATCGGGTCGGCAACATTGCCCGAAGGCTGCGACTCGGGCGCCGGCGTCGTCGCATCGGGATCCTGCGTGCTGTCCTGCGCGAGTGCCGGGCTGGCGGCCGCCGCCACCAAGCAAACCGAACCGAGCAATACACCGCGAACGCGGCCGAGCCTGAATGCCATGGATAATCCCCTTCCGACGTCACTGCCGGTGGGTCTGTAGCGCCCGCCCGTGCAGTTAACTGAGACCTGAAACAGGTTTCAACTTTACAGCAAAGCCGGTCTGACACAAGAGGGATCCGCAGGCGATTTCGACGAACAGGGGTAGCTTGGGTGCAGAAGGTCCAGACTAAAGGGTCGGCGCGGCCAAAGCCGACGGCCACCCCCAGGCAAGCCGTCCCGGCGGAAACCCCGGGCTCCGCCAAGGTCCCGCGCACGCCCCGCGGCGAGCGAACCCTGCGCAAGATCCTCGACGCCGCGCTTGCGGAGTTCGGCGAGCTTGGTTTCGGTGACGCCTCGATCGTCGGCATCACCCGCCGCGCGAAGGTCGCGCTCGGCACTTTCTACAC
>JASLBJ010000124.1 GCA_030146725.1 Sphingomicrobium sp.
CGCGTCCTCGAGCGACACATCCGCCGCGGCGACCTCGACCAGCTCGAACCCGGGCACCGCCTGCGTGCACGCCGCGAGTACCGCCTCGCGATCAGCGAACGCCTGCTCGTGCGCGAACAGCACCGGTCCGTTGGCGACCGCGACCACGTCATTGTGGAACGCGCCCGCGGCAATCGCCGCTTGCGACTGCTCGACGAACAGGGTCCGGGCCGGGTCGAGCCCGTGCAGCCGGGCAATCGCCCGCGACGCCTCGACATGCTGGCGCGCCGGAAACGCTCCGCCCGACACGCCATAGACGAACAGTTCGATCCCCGGCCCGCCATGCGCCGGAGCAAGCCGCATATGGTTGGCCGCGCCCTCGTCGCCGAACGCCACCGGAACCGGCTCGTGGACCTTGAAAAATGCTTCGTCGCCGAACGCCACACGCAGCTGGGCAAGCGTCCCGGGCCACTCATGGCTGCGGTGCGGCATGGTCTTGAGATTGGCGACCGTCAGGTGGCAGCGCCCGTCGGCGGTGTCGGGGGCAGGGGAGACCGTCGCCGCATTGGCCGCCCACATCGCGGACGCCGACATCGCATTGGCCGCAAGCACCGCTTCCGCTTCGCCGATGCCGGTCCCGAGGGTCGCAAGCCAGTCGTGATTGGGCCGCCGGTGCGGCATGAACACGCCCTGCGCCAGCCCGAGCTCGAGATTGGAGCGCATCTTGGCGATGCCCTGGAGCGCCGCCTCGCGCGGCCGCGACACCCGTCCGGCATTGCGCGTTGACGCCAGATTGCCAAGACTCAGCCCGGCGAGGTTGTGGCTCGGCCCGACGATCCCGTCGAAGTTGATCTCGACCAGCGCCACGTCAGCGTCCCGCCGCAAGCACGCGGTCGCCGATGCCGACCCCGAGCAGTTCGGCGCTTTCCCGATCGATCGTCAGCCCCTTGCGCGAACTCCGTTTCACGCAGCCGAAGCAGGCGCGGAAATTGCCCAGCGTTCCGGTGCTCAGCAGCATCCGCTGCTTGCCGCCGTCGCCGATCTCGGCAACCTTCTCGGCCGTCGACTCGCGCACGGTGCGGATGCGGTCGGTCGCCGCGATCACCGTTGGCCCGCCGTCGAAGATGTCGATGTAGCGATCGAAGGTGAACCCTTCTTCCTCGAGCATACGCAGCGCCGCTCGCCCCTTCGGGTGCGGCTGGCCCATTACTGGCCGCGCGGCCTCGGGCAGCAACGACACGTAGATCGGCGTTCGCGGCATCAGGTCGGCGATGAACTTGGTCCCGTGCATCGCATTGAAATGGTCCGCTTCGGGAAAGGTCATGTCGAAGAACCGGCCTGCCAGCGCATCCCAGAACGGCGAATTGCCGGCCTCGTCCATCACGCCGCGCAATTCGGCCAGGGTGCGGTTCCCGAAACGCGGGCGATTGGCCCTGATGAACAGATAGCGGCTGCGCGCGAGCAGTGCGCCCCATCCGCCGGCGCGCGACTGCGGATGAAGGAACAGCCCGCCAACTTCTGACGAGCCTTCGAGGTCGGTCGTCAGGCTCAGCATCTGGTTGCGAAACGTCTTGCCGAGTTCGGGGCTCGACTGGGTCATGGTACTCAGATGGTAGCTGAAGAACGGCTCCTCGACCCCGACCTGCCCGAACACCTGGCAAGTCCCGCGGATTACCCCTGCGGCCGGATCCTCGAGCACGAACATGTAGAGGTCGGCAGACTGGTCGTCGCCCTGCCGCTCGAACGAGGCATCGGACCGCGCGATCTTGGCGACCAGCGTCGCGCGGTCGGGCGGCAGGTTGGTGAAGCCGCCGCCGGTCAGCTTGGCCATCTCGTAGATCGCGGGAAAGTCCTCGCCGCGCACCGGCCGAACACGAAAGCTCATGCGCGACCCTCGGTCAGCCGCAATCCTCGCCCCAGCCGCAATATCGTCAGCGCCGACAGCGCCGCTCGAGAAGCCAGGCTGTCGACGATCAGATATTCATCCATGCTGTGAATCTTGCCCCCGCAAACGCCCATCGTGTCGACCACCGGAACCCCGCACGCCGCGATATTATTGCCGTCGCACACCCCGCCCGAAGGCTGCCACGCGATGCTCTGCCCAAGGTCGGCGCCGGCCTGCCTGACCAGCCCGAACAGGGCTTCGGCTTCCGCGGTCATCGGCTTGGGCGGACGCGCGAACCCGCCATGCACCTCGATCGTCACGCGATGCTCGGCCGCGACCTGCTCAACCACGCCGTCGATCAGGCCTTGCGCGCGCGCCTGCTCCGCGACCGTTCCCGGACGCAGATTGACCCGCAGCACCGCCCGATCGGGTACGACATTGTTCGGCCCGCCGCCGTCGATCCGCGCCGGATTGACCGACAGCCGCGGACCCTTGCCGCGCTCGAGCCGAAGCGCGAGGTCGGCCGCCGCGACGATTGCATTGCGCCCATCCTCGGGATTGCGCCCCGCATGCGCCGAGCGCCCGCCGATCAGGAACGAGAAATTGCCGCTTCCCGGCCGCGCTCCGGCCAGCGTGCCATCAGGCAGCGCGGCCGGCTCATACGTCAGCGCCGCGCTTTTGCCCCGCGCCGCCGCCGCGATCAGCGCCGCTGACCCAGGCGATCCGACCTCCTCGTCCGAATTGATCACCACCTCATAGCCGATCTGCGCAGCCGCCGGGCTCGCTTCGACCGCCTGCAGCGCTCCAAGCATCACCGCGATTCCGCCCTTCATGTCGGCCACCCCAGGCCCGCCGAGCACGCCTTCCTCAATCCACGAGAGCGCCTGGAACGGATGATCGGCCGCGAACACCGTATCCATGTGCCCGGTCAGCAGCAGCTGCACCGGTGCCTCCGGTCGAACCGTCAGATGCAGGTTGTGCCCGTGCGCCACCTCGATCCGCCGACCAGCAGGGTCCACGGCATCCACCGGCGCCGGCTCAACCAGCCGGAGCTCCCCGGGCAACCCCGAAAACGCATCGGCAAGCAGCCCCGCAACCTCGCCCAAGCCCGCCAGATTGCCCGATCCCGAGTTCACCACCGCCCAGGCCTCGATCTGCGCCAGCATCGGCGCCGCCCCCGCCCGCTCGACCACCGCCCGCTCGATACTCGACAATCCCATCTCCGGACCTCTAGCGAGCCGCCCGTCCGAACGCCACACACAGCCTGATCCGCCCCGCGTTTGCCGGGTAGGGGTGTCACTCGCCCCCAAACCCCCCGTCTCGCGTTCGCCACGATTGCCTGCTACCCGCGCCCCCATGCTGACTATCAACGGAATCACGGTGCGCCTTGGCGGGCGCGTCATCCTCGACCGCGCAACCGCCTCGATTCCCCCCGGAGCCCGAGCCGGCCTGATCGGCCGCAACGGCGCCGGCAAGTCGACGCTGATGAAGGCGATCATCGGCCAGCTCGATCCCGACGAGGGCAGCATCGACATGCCCCGCCGCACCCGTCTGGGCTATATCGCGCAGGACGCCCCGAGCGGCGCCGCATCCCCGTTCGACACCGTCCTCGCCGCCGATACCGAACGGGCCGCGCTGATGGACGAGGCCGAACATTGCGCCGACCAGCACCGATTGGGCGACATCCACGACCGCCTGCTCGCGATCGACGCCTACAGCGCCCCCGCGCGCGCCGCCCGCATCCTGCTCGGCCTCGGCTTCGACGAGACCATGCAGGCGCAGCCACTCGACAGCTTCTCGGGCGGCTGGAAGATGCGCGTGGCGCTCGCCGCCTTGCTCTTCTCCGAACCCGACGTGCTGCTTCTCGACGAGCCCTCGAACCACCTCGACCTCGAAGCGACACTGTGGCTCGAGAACTTCCTCAAGGCTTACCCCGGCACATTGCTCGTCATCAGCCACGAGCGCGACCTCCTCAACACCGTTGTCGACACCATCCTCCATCTCGAGCGCGGCAAGGTCACCCTCTACACCGGCGGCTACGACAGCTTCGAGCGCCAGCGCGCCGAGCGCGTCGCCCAGCTCGCCGCCGCCCGCGCCGCACAGGACGCCCAGCGTGCGCGCCTGACCGACTATATCGCCCGCAACAGCGCTCGCGCCTCGACCGCCAAGCAGGCGCAGTCGCGCGCCAAGATGCTCGCCAAGATGCAGCCGATCGCCGCGCTCGCCGACGATCCCAGCCTGAGCTTCGACTTCCCGTCCCCAAGCGAACTCAAGCCGCCGCTGATCACGCTCGACATGGCCTCGGTCGGCTACACCGCGGGCACGCCGATCCTCTCCCGGCTCAACCTGCGCATCGATCCCGACGACCGCATCGCGCTGCTCGGCCGCAACGGCAACGGCAAGACCACGCTCGCCCGCCTGCTCGCCGCCCAGCTGCCGGCAATGGACGGCGCGGTCGCCGCCTCGGGCAAGATGCGCGTCGGCTATTTCACCCAGTATCAGGTCGAGGAGCTGCACGGCGACAGTACCCCGCTCCAGCACATGAGCCGCGCGATGGACGGCAAGGCGCCCGCCGCCGTCCGCGCCCAGCTCGGCCGCTTCGGCTTCTCCGGCGACAAGGCGATGACCCTCGTCGCCAAGCTGTCGGGCGGCGAGCGCGCGCGCCTCGCCCTGGCGCTGATCACTCGCGACGCCCCGCATTTGCTGATCCTCGACGAGCCGACCAACCACCTCGACGTCGATGCCCGCGAAGCGCTCGTCCAGGCGCTCAACGGCTATGACGGGGCGGTCATCCTGATCAGCCACGACCGCCACATGGTCGAACTTACCGCCGACCGGCTGGTGCTCGTCGACCATGGCAGCGCGGTCGATTATCCGGGCAGCATCGACGACTACATCGACTTCGTGCTCGGCCGCAACCAGCCCAGGGCGGAGGCCAAACCCAAGTCGACCAAGTCCGACCGCAAGGCGGACGCCAAGGCCCGCGAGGAAGCCCGCGCACTCAAGAAGGCCGCCGCAGAGGCCGAGGCCGCAAGCGCGCGCCTCGCCGCGCAATGCCAGGCACTCGACCGCGCGATGTTCGATCCGACAAGCGCCGACGCGGAACTCGCTGCGCTTCCGGTCAGCGAGCTCAGCCGCCGCCGCGCCAAGCTCGCCGCCGACCTCCAGGCCGCCGAGGCGCGTTGGCTCGAAGCCAGCGAACGCCTCGAATCACAAGCGGCTTGAGGCTTCAAATCGCGGATTTCCCCGCTAGAAGCAGCCCCATGAAAAGACTGATCCTCGCCGCCGCTTTGTCGCTTGCTCTCGCCGCCTGCGCGACCGTCCGGACCCCGCCGGTGACCGCCGCGGGCCCAGACTTCCTCGTCCGCAACGCGGCTGCGAAGAATGTCGTCTCGACCGCCAGCGGCCTGCAATATTTCATCGTCAAGTCCGGCCCCAAGACCGGGATCAGCCCGACCGATAGCGACACCGTCACCTTCGACTATGAAGGCACGCTCACCACCGGCGAGACGTTCGACAGCAGCTTCGCCCGCGGCACCCCGCTCACCGGCCCGGTCGACGGCTTTGTCCCCGGCTTCACCGAGGCGCTGAAACTGATGAAGCCCGGCGACGAATGGGTCGTGTGGGTCCCGCCAGCGCTCGGCTACGGCGACCGCGCCAGCGACGAAATCCCGGCGAACAGCATCCTGCGCTTCCGCCTGGCACTCCACAGCGTCACGCCGGCCGCCACTACAGAAAGCCCGCAAACTCCCTGAGCAGCCGCCGGTAAAGCTCGCGCTTGAACGGCACGATCAGCTCGGGCAGCTGGTCCGCATCGATCCACTTCCACTCGCAGAATTCGGGGTGCGCGGTGGCGATATCGACATCGCTGTCACGCCCCAGGAACCGGCACAAATACCAGTCCTGCTCCTGCCCCTTCCACTTGCCGCCCCACAGCTTCGGCTTGAGCGCCTCGGGCAGGTCGTATTTGAGCCGCTCGGGACAGTCGGCGATCCGCTCGACGAGGTGCGGCGGGATCCCCGTTTCCTCCTCGAGCTCGCGCAACGCCGTCTCCCACGGCGCCTCGCCCGGATCGATGCCCCCCTGCGGCATCTGCCACGCCTCGTCGGTATTATCGATCCGCCGTCCGACCCACACCTGTTTGCGGTCGTTAAGCAGCATCACGCCAACCCCGCGGCGGTATCGGTCGTCGTTGGTCATCCAGGCGGTTTAGGCGATCGCAACGCGAATGTCTGCGTTGGGGTCGAAATCGGACATTGGCCGAATGTCAGCAATGGATGGAAAGCGGACATCCGCATTGCCCGCTGTGCGCCCCCAGCGGACCAGTCTTGTTTGCTGCGTTTTGGGCCCTTGCGCTTCGTCGCGTCGAGAACTCTGTCGAGCTTAGGTGAACCAGTGTTCATACACTTTATCATTGCTCGTCTGTTTCAGTCTCCAGTCCCGCAAGAGCGGAACGGGAGAAGTGTCAGCTGACTAAAGCAGGCGCAACTTCGTGCACAACACAGTAGGAGAGTTATCATGCGTAAGATC
>JASLBJ010000193.1 GCA_030146725.1 Sphingomicrobium sp.
GCGCGCCGAACGGCACGCTGGGTCAAGTTTAGCGGTTCAAGCGACGTGCCGAAGCATGCCTCCCGCGGCAGTGTTTTTCCGACGATTGTCGTTGGAAGGACGGGCCCATAGCGGAGTGGGCGGCTGAGGGAAAGAGCGGAGTGGATGCGATCAAGGTCACTAGGCCTCCAATAAGCTGGCCAGTCGGCTGCCATTTTTGTCTCTAGCTGCGGATAAAGGCGCCAGGCCGCTGTCAAATGGTTGACAGGGACGTGTGCCGACAGGCACCCCCTGCGCCGTGAAAGTCCTTGGTACCGAACTGCCCCCGGCGATGGCCGAGGCGATGCGCGCGTGCCGGCCGCACTTTGCCGCGGCCCTCGCGTTCAGCTTCTTCATCAACCTGCTGTTCCTCGCGCCGGCGATCTACATGCTGCAGATCTACGACCGGGTGGTCGCGACCGGCGGCAAGACGACCCTGCTGTTCGTCACGCTTGCGCTGGCGATCGCATTGCTCTCGCTCAGTGCGCTCGACGCGGTTCGCAGCCGGCTGCTGGTGCGCGCGAGCCTGCGGCTTGATGCGCTGCTTGCGCCGCGCATCCTGAAGCGGATGATGGCTGCCAACGCGAGCGGCGCGAGCCAGGCGATGCGGGACTTCGACACGGTTCGCCAGACGGTCGCGAGCCCGGTCGCCGCAGCCTTGTTCGATGCGCCGTTCGCGCCGTTGTTCCTGGTCGTCGCCTTCCTGCTGCATTTCTGGATCGGGATGCTGGCGCTGCTTGCGATCCTGCTGCTGATGGTGGTCGCATGGCGCAACCAGCGGGCGAGCGCCGAGGCGACCCAGGTCGGCAGCCAGGCGATGGCCTCGAGCCATGCGGCGGCGCAGGCGGTCGCGATGAACAGCAATACGGTGCGCGCGCTGGGCATGACTTCAAGCATGGTCGAACGGCAGATCGGCCAGCGCTCGACCGGCCTTGGGCAGCTTGCCGACGCGCAGTTCACGGGGTCACGCTATTCGGCGATGAGCCGCTTCCTGCGATTGTTCGTGCAGTCGGCGGCGCTTGGCGTCGGAGCGTTGCTGGCGATCGCCGGCGAGATTTCGGCTGGTGCGATCATCGCCGCGTCGATCCTGCTCAGCCGCGCGCTGCAGCCGGTCGAAGCGCTAATCGGCGGCTGGACCAGCATCGGGTCGGCCAAGGCCGCGCTGCAACGGCTCGCGCTGGCGTTCCAGGGGGCCGAGGCCGACCGAATCCACACCCGCCTGCCGCGGCCGAAGGGGCATCTGCAGGTCGACCAGGTCGGCGTTCGCGGCACGGACGGCCGGCCGCTGCTGTTCGGCGTGTCGCTGGAAGTGAAGCCGGGCGAGATGCTTGGCGTGATCGGCCCGAGCGGGTCGGGCAAGACGACGCTTGCGCGGGTGCTGGCCGGTGCGATCGTTCCCGATCTCGGGACGGTCCGGGTCGACGGCGCGCAGCTGTCCGACTGGGAGTCCGACGCGATCGCCGCCCATATCGGCTTCCTCCCGCAGGAGCCGAGCCTGTTTGAAGGCACGATCAAGGACAATATCTCGCGCTTTGCGGAATGGAGCGGGGACAATGCCAACATCGACGCCGAAGCGGTTGCCGCTGCCCAGCGCGCGGGCGTCCACGACCTGATCCTCAAGCTGCCCCAGGGTTATGACACCAGGCTTGGGCCGATGGGCACCGGGCTGTCGGCGGGGCAGGCGCAGCGCGTTGCGCTGGCGCGCTCGCTTTACCGCGATCCGGTGCTGCTGATTCTCGACGAACCCAATGCATTCCTCGATGCCGAAGGAGAGGAAACCTTGCTCAAGGCCATTGCCGGAGCGCTCGCCCGCAAATGCGCGGTCGTGCTGGTCGCACATCGCCGCTCGGTGCTCCAGGGCGCGCACCGCCTGCTGGTGCTCGAGGCCGGGCGGACTCGGATGCTCGGGCCGGCGGCCGAGGTCGCCGGGCGGCTTGCAGCCCCGGCTGCGCCGGCTCAGGCGGCGGCGCAATGAACGCGCCCATGGTCCTTCCGGGGACCGCCGCGCCCGATCCCTATGCCGACGATCCGCGGTTCGATATCCGCATCGGCGTCGCGGTCGTATTGTTCTTTTTCGTCGGCCTGCTGGGGTGGGCGGCCTTTGCTCCGCTCGATGCCGGAGTCCACGGGCAGGGCGTGATCGCGGTCGCCGGCAACCGCCAGTCGGTCCAGCACCGCGAGGGCGGCGTAGTGACCGCGATCAATGTGCGCGAGGGCCAGAAGGTCAATGCCGGCGACGTGCTGATCGAGATGGCCGCGCCCGACCTGCGTGCGACCGAGCGGGCGCTGACCGGCGACTATCTGATGCTGCTTGCGCAACGCGCGCGGCTGTTGGCCGAGCGTGCGGGGCAGCCGCGCTTCGCGGCCCCGGTCGAGTTCCGCTCGCTCACCGGCGAGGACCGCGAGCTTGCCGACCAGGCGATGCGACTGCAGCAGGCGCAGCTGTCGGCCCGGCAGACGGCATTGTCGGCGCAGGATTCGGTGCTCGGGCAGCGGTCGCGCCAGCTGGGCGAGCAGCAGACCGGCTATTCCGACCAGCGCAACAGCTTCCGCGAGCAGCACCGGATCCTCGAGGACGAGATCGTCGGATTGCGGGAGATCGAGAAGAAGGGCTTTGCCTCGACCAACCGGCTGCGCGCGCTCGAGCGGGCGCAGGCCGAGCTGCGTGGGCGCGAGGCGGCGATGCAGGCGGAGATGGCGCGCGCGGCCGAGGGTATGGGCGAGACCCGGATGCAGTCGATCTCGATCCGCAGCACCGCGCTCGACGCGCTTGCGACCGAGCTCCGCGATACGACGACGCGGATTTCCGAAGTGCTTCCCAACCTCCTGTCGTCGCGCGAGCAGTTGCGGCGGGCACGAGTTCGCGCGACGGCATCCGGGCAGGTAGTGGGGTTGAGCGTGTTTACGGTCGGCGGTGTGGTCGCGCCGGGTCAGTTGCTGCTCGAGATCGTGCCTGACAATCGCAAGCTGGTGATCCAGGTGCAGGTCAAGCCGAGCGACGCCGACGACGTGTTCCAGGGCCAGAAGGCGCAGGTCCGCTTCCTCAGTGTCAACGACAAGACTCTGCCGCTGCTGACCGGGACGGTGCGGACGATCTCCGCCGACAGCTTTACCGACGAGGCGAGCGGCGTGTCCTACTTCCGCTCCGAGGTCGAGGTCGAGCCGAAGGAGCTGAACAAGGTTCGCAACGTGCTCGGCAGCGGCCAGCTTCGGCCCGGGCTTCCGGTCGAAGTGGTGATGGCGGTGCGCAAGCGGACCGCGCTGGAGTATCTGCTCGAGCCGCTGACCGGCAATTTCTGGCGGGCTATGCGCGAGCAATAGGCGGGCGCGAGCAACAGGCGGGCGCGAGCAGTAAGGCGGGCGCGAGCAGTAGGGCGCGAGCGAGCAGCAGAGCGACGCGAGCAGTCAGGCGCGCCGTGGCCAGCGCTTCGTGCTAGCCAAGCTCCTTGAGGGCGGCGGCGAGTTCGGCCTGGCGGAAGGGCTTGGTCAGGCGGGGCAGGTCGGCGGCGATGCCGTCGGCCTCTGCGAACCCCGAGATCAGCAGCACCGGGCAGTTGGGCCAGCGCTCGCGGGCATGGCGGGCGAGGTCGGTCCCGGTCATTCCAGGCATTAGATGGTCGGTTAGCAAAAGGTCGACCTGGAGGCCTTCGTCGAGCAGCTTGAGCGCCTCGCCGGCGGTGGCCGCTTCGAACACCCGGTAGCCGAGGTCGGCGAGCATGTCGGCGGTGCTGGTGCGAACCGTCGCCTCGTCGTCGACGAGGAGGACCGTTCCGGCGCCGGTTGGTGCCGGGCCGTCGGGCTGGGCGGCGGCGGCGGGGCCGGCGGGCACGGAACTCGCGGGAAGCCACAGCTCGATCTTGGTGCCGAGCCCGGGATCGCTGGCGATGTGCATCGCGCCGCCAAGCTGCGAAGCGAGGCCGTGGACCATCGACAGGCCGAGGCCGGTGCCCTTGCCGATGCCCTTGGTCGAGAAGAACGGCTCGATCGCGCGCTTGAGGGTCGCGGGCTCCATCCCCGAGCCGGTGTCGGCGACGCTGAGCAGGACATAGTCGCCGTGGGCAAGCCCGGAGCGGTGCCCGGACCCGACCTGCTCGGGCTCGGCCGACAGCGTTAGCGTGCCGCCGTCGTGCATCGCGTCGCGCGCGTTGACCGCCAGATTGAGGATCGCCATTTCGAGCTGGTTGGGATCGGCGACCGCCGGGATCAGGTCGTCGGGGACGTTGATGGCAATGCGGATCTGCGGGCCGGTGGTGCTTGCGACCAGCTCGCCCATGCCCTTGAGCAGCGCCGCGACGTCGATCGCGGTCGGCTTGAGCGGCTGGCGGCGGGCGAAGGCGAGCAGCCGCTGGACCAGGGTCTTGGCGCGGTCGGCCGATTCGAGCGCGCCGCGGATCAGCCGCTGCTCGCGCTCGCCGCCGACTTCGCGCCGCTGGAGCATGTCGAGCGAGCCGATGATCGGGGTCAGCAGATTGTTGAAGTCGTGCGCGACTCCGCCGGTCAGCTGGCCCATCGCCTCCATCTTCTGCGACTGGCGCAGCGCTTCCTGGGCCTGGAGCAGCTCGGCCTCGCGCTGCTTGGCGGCGGTGAGGTCGCGGCCGACGGCGATAAAGTTCCTGCCGTTGCGCTCGGGCGAGACCGTCCACCCAACGGGCTTCCACTCGCCAGCCGCGGTGCGGATGCGGTTTTCGTAGCGGGTCGGACTGCCGGTCTCGCGCATCGTCCCGAGTGCGGCGAGACTGGCGTCGAGATCGGCGGGATGGATGATGCCGGCATAAGGCTCGGTCAGCAGCTTGCGCTCGGTCCAGCCGAGGACCCGCGTCCAAGCGGGATTCACCGCCAGCAGATTGCCGTCATAGTCGGCGCGCGCGAGCAGGTCTTCCGACAGGCTCCACAGCCGGTCGCGTTCCTTGGTGCGGTCGGCCACCTGGCGCGCGAGCTCCTCGCTGGTTCGCGCAAGCACCTGGCGTGCGCGGACGATGTCGTCGATGTCGGTGCAGGTGCCGAACCAGCGGGTGATCGCGCCGCTGTCGTCGCGCACCGGCTGCGCCCGGCCAAGCACGTAGCGATATTCGCCCGAATGGTGGCGGAGCCGATATTCGATGCGATAGGGCTCTCCGGTCTCCAGGCTGTCGCGCCACACCGCCCAGGCGTGTTCCTGGTCGTCCGGGTGGAACACGCCGCTCCAGCCCGCGCCGTCGGTCGAGTCCGGCGGAACGCCGGTGTAGTCGTACCAGCGCTGATTGAAGAAATCATGGAAGCCGTCGGGCCGTGTCGACCAGACCATCTGGTCGATCGAATTGGCCATCGCCTGGAAGCGCGCCTCACTCTCACGCAGCGCGCGCTCCGAACGCTTCTGCCCGGTGACGTCGATCTGGATCCCGTCCCAGATCAGCGATCCGTCGGGCTGCTCGCGCGGGGCCGAGATGATCCGGCACCAGCGCGCCTCGCCGTCCGTGCGGCGGAACTGGACTTCGACGTCGAACGGCACGCGGTCGCGGATCGATTGTCGCTCGGCGGCGACCATCTGCTCGCGATATTCCGGCAGAATCAGATTGTACGGGATCGACGCGTCGGCAAGCACCGCCTCGGCGCTGATCCCGGTCAGCCGCTCGTGGCTTCGCGACACGAACAGGAAGCGCCGGTCCTCGCCCTCGCGCGCGGTCGCGATCTGGTAGACCATGCCCGAGGGAAGATTGTCGGTCAGCGCGCGCAGCCGCGCCTCGCTCTCCTTGAGCGCCAGCTCGGCGAGGCGGCGTTCGGTGATATCGTTGAACAGGACCGCAACGCGGTTGAGTTCGGGCTCGCCGATCGGAAACGCGTGCAGGTCGAACCAGCGGCGCAGCGGGATCGAGCCGTTCTCGAAGCGGATCGGCTCGCGCGTTTGCGCAACCTTGCCGTAGATCTCGAACCAGTTCTGTTCATGGTCGGGAACGAGATCGCGCATCCAGCGCCCTTCGACGTCGACCATGCCGCTCTGCTGCTCGAACGC
>JASLBJ010000237.1 GCA_030146725.1 Sphingomicrobium sp.
TTGGCGGCGGTCGCCACGACCTCGACATCGTCATGGGCCTGGAGGCGCAGCTGCAACCCTTGCGTCGCAAGCGGCTCGTCATCGACCAATATGGTCCGGATGCTCATGAATCCTTGTCTCCGCCTTCAAAGGGAATTGCGAGGACAACACTGAAGCCCCCGCGTTCGTTCTTCCGGGTATCGAAACTATGCGCCGGGCCATAGGCCTGCGCGAGCCGATCGCGAATGTTGGCGAGCCCGACCCCGGTCGACGAGGTCGCGGCGATCCCGGCGCCCTCGCCGGTGCCGTTGTCGGCGACCTCGATCACCACCTGCTCGCCCCGCTGCCGCGCAGTCAGCCAGATGTCGGCGCCGTCCTCGCTTGGCGTGACCGCATATTTGATCGCATTCTCGATCAGCGGCTGGAGCAGCAGCGAGGGCAGCCGCGCACCGATCGTCTCGCTTTCGATCTTGAAGTGCGGCCGCAGGCGGTCCTCGAACCGCATCTTCTCGATCTCGAGATAGAGCTTCAGCGTCTCGACCTCCTGCGCCAGCGTGACCTTGGCGGTCGGCTCGTTGGCCAGCGTATAGCGAAGGAACGACGACAGCCGCGCAAGCATCGCATTGGCGCGCTCGGTCTGCTTGAGCAGCACCAGGGTCGAGATCGAATTGAGCGTGTTGAACAGGAAATGCGGGTTGAGCTGGTAGCGGAGCATCGCCAGCTGCGCGCTCGACGCCTGACCCTCGAGCCGCTCGCGCTGGTCGATCTGCTCCTCGAGCAGGAGGAAGTAGTTGATCCCGTAGTAGAGCGCCGCCCAGGCCGACAGGAGCGAGAAGTTGAGCAGGATCGCGCCAAGATATTCGAACCCCACGGGCCGGGTATCGGGCTTGAGGAAGGTCGCATAGCTCCACGTCTCGATCACCGAAAAGGCCATCGACGAGAAAGCGACGGCGACCAGCGACAGCACCAGCGTCAGGATCGGCTGCATCGCGATCAGCCGCCGGAACAGTGAGGCCATCAGCAGCGTCAGCGAATAGCCGGTGGCGGTCAGCAGCAGCGTGTGGACGATCCACATCGCCCCCATGCTGTTGGCGAACCCGGACATCGAACGAAGGAAGAAATAGCCGATCCAGCCGACCGACTGGAGCACCCAGAAGGCGCGATTCTTGTCGTTGAAGAACGGCTGGTCGAGCCCGATCCCGCGCACGATCGGCGCCGCCGGCGAGCGGATCGCGCGCGTTGTGCCGGGCGCCCGCCGGTCCTTGGTCAAACTCGCACTATCGGTGGCCACCATGCTGTTATAGAGCCGCCGGACCGCCATTGCGAGCGGCGGCTTGCAACTTGCCCCGGATCCGATCGTCCGGGGCGCCAGCCGCCAGACGCCTGTGCCTGGACTTGGGATGACACGCCGATGATCTTTTTCTCACGTGCAATCATCGCGGCGATGCTGCTGGTGACCGGCTGTTCGGCCGGCCAGGGAGGCAAGGAGGGCGAGCCGAGCGCGCGGGGTAAGGTCGCGCCGATCCTCGCGACGCCCGACGCACGCGACATCCACAGCTTCGCGCGGCCGCTCGAAGCGCGGGTCACCCATGTCGACCTCAATCTAGGAGTTGATTTTCGCACCCGGCGGATCGGCGGCACGGCGACGCTCGACATCGATCGCCGGCCCAATGCGCGCGAGATCGTGCTCGACGACCGCGGGCTGGAGATCCAGAGCATCGTCGACGCCGCGGGCGAGCCGCTCGAGTATAAGGTCGGAGCGGCCGATCCCAATCTCGGCGCGCCGCTTGCGATTGCGCTGCGCCCCGATACCCGGCGGATCGCGATCCGCTATTTGTCCGCGCCAGAAGCCGGCGCACTGCAGTGGCTGACGCCCGAGCAGACGGCGGGCAAGAAGCGCCCCTACCTGTTCAGCCAGGGCCAGGCGATCCAGACGCGCACCTGGATCCCGACCCAGGATTCTCCCGGAATCCGCCAGACCTGGGCAGCGACGGTCAGGGTCCCGGCGGGCCTGACGGCGGTGATGAGCGCGCCGCGCTCGGCCGAGCCGATCACCCAGGGCGGCGAAGGCACGTTCCAGTTCGCGATGACCAACAGCGTCGCGCCCTACATGATCGCGCTTGCGGTCGGTGACCTCGCGTTCAAGCCGCTCGGCCCCCGCTCTGGCGTGTGGACCGAGCCGTCGATGATCGACGCCGCCGCGGCCGAGCTTGCCGACACCGAGCGGATGATCGATGCCGGCGAAGCGCTGTTCGGACCCTATCGCTGGGGGCGCTACGACATGCTCGTGCTTCCACCCGCCTTTCCGTTCGGCGGCATGGAGAACCCGACGCTGACCTTCCTGACCCCGACCTTCATCGCCGGCGACAAGAGCCTCGTCAGCCTGATCGCGCACGAGCTTGCCCACAGCTGGTCGGGCAATCTCGCGACCAATGCGACCTGGGCCGACTTCTGGCTCAACGAGGGCACCACCACCTACGCGACGACGCGCATCGTCGAGGCGCTCTACGGGCGCAAGGTCGCATCGCAGCAGATCGCGCTTGGAGTCGATTCGCTGCGCAAGGAGATGGCCGGGATGCCGGCCGCCGATACGCGGCTGCACATCGACCTGACCGGGCGCGATCCCGACGACGGGCTGACCGAGATCGCCTACGAGAAGGGCGCGGCCTTCCTGCGCACGATCGAGAATGCGGTCGGGCGCGAGCGGTTCGACGCGTTCATGCGCGGCTGGTTCGTCCGCCACAGCTTCCAGCCGGTGACCTCGGCGATGTTCCTCGCCGACCTTCGCACCCATCTGATCAAGGGCGACCAGGCGCTCGAAGCGCGGCTTCAGCTCGACCGCTGGGTCAACGAGCCGGGGCTTCCATCGAACATGGTCCAGCCCGATCCTCAGGCCTTCGCCGATGTCGACCAGGCGGTTGCGGCCTTCAATCGCGGCGGGGCGCCCGATGCGGCGCGCTGGGGCAAGTGGACGACCGACGAGCGGCTGCGCTTTCTCAACCGCCTGCCGCGCAAGCTGCCGACCCCGCGCCTGGCCGCGCTCGACTCGGCGTTCGCTCTCAACCGCGTCGGCAATATGGAAGTGCGTTTTGCGTGGCTCGAGCTGGCGGTCGCCAACCGCTACGATCCGGCCGTCCCGAGCCTCGAGCAGTTCCTGACCAGCCAGGGGCGGCGCAAGTTCGTCCGGCCGCTGATCAACGCGCTGGCCAAGGACCAGAGCTGGGGCCGGCCGATTGCCGCGCGGGTCTACCAGGCCGGCCGCAAAGGCTATCACCCGATGGTTACGAGCGAGCTCGACCTGCTCAAGCTGTGAACATCCGCTGCTGATGCCCCGTGAGCTGACGCCGCTTTAACCGGGCCTAAACGGTCTTCGTTCTAACGCATGCCCGGACGCAGGACTGGGACGCAGATGTACGAAGCTCCGGACCGTTACAAAAGGATGTTCTCGGCGCGCCTGCCTGGCGGGGAGTCGCTTGGCTTGACCGCTGCCGTGGACGGGGGCGGTTCTCCGCTCAAGGACGTCCAGCTGATCTCGCGTGCCCAGCTGGCGCCGTTCTTCGCGGCCGCCAACATCATCGCTGCGCTGATGATGGTGACGACGGTCTGGCGCCATGTGTCGGTCGCCTGGCTGCTGCCCTGGTTCCTCGCGGTTGCGGCGGTCAACGTCGCCGCGATGCGGCTTGCTCGCAACCAGGCGATCACCAACATCGGCCGCTCGGGCCGCGAGATCCCGCAATGGCAGATGGTCGGCGACGTGACCGGCCGCGCGACGCTGTGGCTTAGCCTGCCGCTGATCCACTTCGGCGCGCTCGATCCGGCCAGCCAGGTGATCGCCGCGTCGCTGATGGCCGGGCTCGGGATCGGCGCGCTCGGGCTCGTCGTCGTCCCGCCGTGCGTCGTCGCGTGGATGCTGGCCTTTACCGCCGGGATCAGCTTCGTCCTGCTGGTCAATCGCGGCACCGTGCCGTTCCAGCACATGGTCTCGATCCTGTTCACGCTCGGGGTCGCGATCGTCGGCGTGCTGACCGTCGCGCGCTGGGCGTTCAGCCAGCTCCAGGCGAATGCCGATTTTGGCTCGCAGAGCGAAAGCGCGAGCCTGCTCCTGCAGGAATATGAGAAGCGCGGAGTCGGCTGGCTGTGGCAGGTCGATAGCGACAATCGCGTCAGCTACATTTCGTCGCGGATGACCAGCCTGCTCGGGCGCCCGGCAAGCCAGCTGATCGGCCATTCGCTGCCCTCCCTGCTTGGCGGCAATGCCGAGCTTGGCCGGCTGCTGCTCGAGCAAAAGCCGTTCGCCGCGCTCGAAATGGCGCTCGATACCGCCCACGGTACGCGCTGGGTGGCGATTGCCGGCGATCCGATCATCGATCCCGCCGGCCGCTTCGGCGGATTTCGCGGAGTCGGCTCGGACATCACCGAGGTCCGCCGGACGCAGGAGCGGCTCACGCACCTCGCCAACGTCGACGTGCTGTCGGGCCTGCCCAACCGCGGCCGGGTCCGCGAGCTGGTCGGCGAGGCACTGCACGCGGCGACCGTGGGCAATGTGCCGTGCGCGATCATGTTCCTCGACCTCGACGGGTTCAAGCCGGTCAACGACACCTTCGGCCACCCCAAGGGCGACGCCGTGCTGCGTGCCGTCGCCAAGCGGCTGGTCGGCGAGGTCGGCGCGCTCGGCCATGTCGGCCGCATGGGGGGGGACGAGTTCGCGATCCTCGTTACCGACGCGCAAAGCCGCCGCAAGGTCGAACAGCTGGCCGACAGCATCATCGCCGCGATCGCCGAGCCCTACATGATCGACGGGACCGAAATCCGCGTCGGCGTGTCGATCGGCTGCGCATTCGGCCCGATCGACGGCGCCACGGTCGACGACCTGATCCTCAAAGCCGACCTTGCGCTCTATCAGGCCAAGGACAGCGGACGCGGGATCGCACGCTACTTTTCGTCCGAGCTCCAGTCCGAGCAGGAGGATCGGGTGCGGCTCGAGATCGACCTTCGCGGCGCGCTTGCAGCCGGGCAGTTCCACCTGGCGTTCCAGCCGCTGGTCGCCGCGCGCGACCAGCGGCTGATCGGGTTCGAAGCGCTGATCCGCTGGACTCACCCGCAGCGCGGCAACGTGCCCCCGGGCCTGTTCATCCCGGTCGCCGAGGAAGCCGGCCTGATGACCGCGATCGGCGAGTGGGTGATCGACGAAGCCTGCCGCGCGGCCGGCACCTGGCCCGAGCCGATCACCGTCGCGATCAACATCAGCCCCAAGCAGATGGCCAATGCGTCGCTGCCCAATCTCGTCAGTGCGGCGCTTGCCCGATACAAGCTCCCGGCCAACCGGATCGAACTCGAGGTCACCGAAGGCGTTTTCCTGGGCGACAATGGCGTTACGCTCGACGTGCTCAAGCGCCTGCGCACGCTTGGGCTCGGGATTGCGCTCGACGATTTCGGCACCGGCTATTCGTCGATCGGCTATCTCAACAAGGCGGTGTTCCACAAACTCAAGATCGACGGCAGTTTCGTCCGCGAAGCCGGCACGCGTCCGGAGAATGTCGCGATCATCCAGTCCATCGTCCAGCTCGCCAAGAGTTTCCGGATGTCGGTGACGGCCGAGGGCGTCGAGACTGCCGAGGATTACGAGCGCATGCGCGATCTCGGTTGCGATACCATTCAGGGCTATCTGTTCGGCCGCCCGCTGACCTACGAACGCGCCAACCAGATGGTCGTCGGCCTCGCCGCGCGTCGGCTGGCCGGCTAGCTGCGGCACCGACGTCCGCTCGCATCCGACGCCAGCATCGAACAGCCGCCGCGGACGTCCCGCAACCGCCGCAAAGGCTGCCGGCTGCTCAGCAAAACCGCCTCCGGCCACCGAACAGGTTGCGAGTGCGACGGCGACGAACGATCGCGAGACTTGTCGGCCAGGGGTTGCGTACTTGTGCCGTCCCCCGCCAGCAGAAGGCGATGGTTAACCCGGTAACAGCTGGAAATTAATACGAAATATTAATTGACTATGTCCGGGCTCCGGCGCAGAAAACGGCGGTTCGGCTTCGCGGCGGCATGATTTCTCGCGTGCGGAGGTTCGGCATCTGGAAACGCTTGGAGGGCACATTGGCTAGACAACGAGTTCAATCGCGCGAAGCATCGGCAACCAACGGAACCACGGCGGTCAGCGCCGATCCCGTCGTTTTGACGCCGATCGCCGACGCCGCGGCATTCAATGATACTTTCAGGTGGGAATCCGAAACCGGCCTTCCGCGGTACATCGTCGATATGGTCGGCGATACCGTGCGTGGCAATCCTGTGCTTCCCCATGGTGCAAACGTTCCCGGTACCGTTACCTGGCAGCTTGATACCGGTGCATCGCTAACCCCGCATAAGGGCGTTCTTACCTATTCCTTCCTGAGCACCGGCCAT
>JASLBJ010000287.1 GCA_030146725.1 Sphingomicrobium sp.
CAGGATCGCGCAGTCGCGGACGTCGCGGGCCATGGGCCCGGCCTGATCGAGCGAGGAGGCGAAGGCGACGATCCCCCAGCGCGAGCAGCGGCCGTAGGTCGGCTTGATCCCGCAGATGCCGGTGAACGCCGCCGGCTGGCGAATCGAGCCGCCGGTGTCGGTCCCGGTAACACCCGGAGCAAGCGCCGCCGCAACCGCCGCCGCCGAGCCGCCCGAGCTTCCGCCCGGCGTCAGCGCCACATTGCCGCCGTCGCTTCGCTTCCACGGCGAGATTACCGGGCCGTAGGCGCTGGTCTCGTTCGACGAGCCCATCGCGAATTCGTCCATGTTGAGCTTGCCGAGCATCCCCGCGCCGGCGCGGCGGAGATTGCCGCTGACGGTGCTCTCGTAAGGAGGACGAAAGTCCCTCAGGATACGGCTGCCACTTGTGCTGTCGACACCCTTGGTGGCGAACAAATCCTTGATCCCCAGCGGGATACCGGAAAGCGCTCCAAGCTCGCCAGAACCGCGCGCGGCGTCGGCAGCATCGGCGCAGGCGAGCGCATCCTCGGGCGTCTCGACGGTGAACGCATTGAGCGCCCGAGCACCGGCGACCGCCGCGTTGAACTGCTCGGCGATCTCACGCGCGGTGAAATCTCCCGAGCGAAACCCATCGCGCAGCTGGGCAATCGTCAGGGCAGTCAGCGCGCTCACTCGATCACCTTCGGAACGGCGAAAAACCCGTGTTCCGCCCCAGGCGCATTCGCGAGCACGTCGTCACGGACATTGCCGTCGTTCACTACATCGTCGCGCAGGCGCAGTTTCAGGTCGATCACCGCGGTCAGCGGCTCGACGCCCTTGGTGTCGACCTCGCCAAGCTGCTCGACCCAGCCGAGGATGTTGTTGAGTTCAGGCACCAGCGCCTCGATTTCCGCATCGCTCATCGCGATCCGGGCGAGCTTTGCGATGTGCCGCACCTGGGTGGTATCCACTGACATTGCGGCGCGCGATAGCGGCGCGGCCAACGGGCGGCAAGCACTGGAACCGGCGGGCGCATGCGTTCGTCATGCGGCCCATGGGACGAGGGAGACCGTTGGGGGCGCTGGCCGGAGCGCTACTGCTTGCCGGCTGCAGCCTGGGCAGCGATCCGACCGTGTCCGAAGCCGACCGCGCGACCGGCGCCGAGACCCACCCGCAGCTGCTCGCCGAGTTCGGCGGTGCGTATGAGGGCGAGGAACGCGAGTATCTGCGCCTACTCGGCAACGGCATCGCCGCCCGGGCGGGTCTCGACGGACAATGCACCTTCACGCTCGTCAACAGCGACGTGATCAACGCGTTCGCGGTGCCGGGCTGCTACATCTATGTGACCCGCGGGCTGATGGCCATCGTCAACAGCGAGGCGGAGCTGGCTGCGGTGCTTGCCCATGAGCTTGGTCATATCGTCGCGCGCCACTCGCAGCGGCAGCAGCAGCGATCGATGTGGCGCGGGCTCGGCGTGGCGGCGGTGCAGCTGATCACCGGATCGGAGCGGCTGACCCAGATCGCCGGCGCCGCGGCAGGATTGTTCACGCTGCGCTACTCGCGAGCCCAGGAGTTCGAAGCGGACGATCTCGGCGTCACATACCTGCACGACGCGGGCTACGATCCCTATGCGGCGGTCGACATGCTCGACGCGCTCGGGCGGCAGGAAAGCTTCATGATGCAGACCCGCGGCCGCGACGAGGCACGCAGCATCCCGCCGTGGGCGCGGACCCATCCGCTGACTACCGAGCGCACCGCCAGGGCGCGGGAGATGGCCCGCGACACTGGCGTCGCGCCCGACCAGCTGCCCGAAAAGGAACTTGCCTATCTGCGTGAGGTCGACGGGATGTTGTACGGCGACGATCCCGAGCAGGGCTTCGTCACCGGCCGGTCGTTCGCGCACCCGATCATGCGCATCGCGTTCGAGGCACCCGAGGGCTTCACCCTCACCAACAGCCCGCAGGCGATCCTGATCGAGGGTCCCGACGGCGTCCGGGGCGAGTTTGCCGGCGGGCAGCTGCCGCCCGGCGGGCTTGCGGCCTATACCGAGGCGCTGCTCGGGCAGCTGGTCGGCAACGCGCGGGTCGAGGTCGGCGACGTCCAGCCGGCGATCGTCAACGGCCTGCCCACCCTCGTCACCGAGGCGACGGTCCAGACCGCCGAGGGCAGCGCCGGGGTCACGCTCGCCACCTATGCAGCGGGCGATTCGGTGTATCACTTCGCGATCCTGTCGGGCGCCGCTCCGACCGCCGCGATCGAGCGGCTGCTGCGCTCCTTCCGGTTGATCGGCGATGAGGAAGCGCGGCAGCTTCGTCCGCGCGTGATCCGCTCGGTCGTGGCCCGCCCGCAGGATACGGTCGCCTCGCTTGCGGCACTGATGGCGGGCGACCACAAGCTCGCCCACTTCCTCGTCCTCAACGGCCGCACGCCCGGCCAGCCGCTGAGGCCGGGCGAACCACTCAAGCTGGTCGTGGTTGCGCCCAATGGGGCGGGACTTTGACATTGCGGCACGTCGTCGTGCCGGCGGGTTAGAGCGTCATCGGTTCGTCCAGGGTCGGCCAGTAGCAGCCGTCAGTCCGGCTGCGCGGGATCGGCAGCGCACTCGGGGGCAAGCGTGTAGACCGCGTAGGGCACGCCGTATCGATCTGGGACTTGGCGGTCGAGCTTGAACCC
>JASLBJ010000038.1 GCA_030146725.1 Sphingomicrobium sp.
TCACGCATATCGAAGTTGAGCACCCCCAGCGCGGGCTCGTCCGCATATGCAGCGACGAGACTGGGCGGCGGCGGGACGTAGGTCGACAGGGCGCCAGCCGAGAGGAGGGTCATAAGGCAGAACCACTGCGCCCCATCGCCAAGCTCGGGCAAGTGGCCTCGCGTCAAGTCTGACATGACTGCAAGTTTGGCGAAGGACGACCTTTTATGCCGCTTGGCTACCTCGACCGAGACGTTGCGCTCAAGGACGGCACCCTGCGCGCCGAAGAGGTCGCACAGCACCGGCCGGCTCGCTAGCGATCGGCTGAGGACATCCGCCAACTGACCAGCGCGCACGTCTGCTGTCGCATTCGGCTCGATTCCCCCGGCCAACTCGGAGACGAGTGCGGCGAGCCAGCTTCCCATGAAATCGTCCATAAGGTCGAGCAGCACCGCCTCGCGTGACCCGAAATATCGCAGCACGTTCGACTTCGCTAAACCCACTCGCCGACTGAGTTCGTTGAGAGTCACCTCAGCCACAGGCATCTCGTCGAGCATTGCCTCAGCCGTGGTCAAGATCGCCCGTCGGCGACTTTCCCGCTGCTCCTCACTTCGGGCTCGCTGAAATGTCACGCCTCGCCTTCCCGTTAAAGACCGCAGGTCTGTTGACATCAGACCACCGGTTCGCTACTTATAAGATAACAGACCGCAGGTATCATTGGAAGTCGACATGAGCATAGACTGGACCGAGCAAGACATCCCCGATCAGCACGGCCGCGTGGCGATCGTGACGGGCGGCAACAGTGGGTTGGGCTTCGAAACAGCAAGGATGCTCGCGGAGCACGGCGCTTCTGTCGTATTGGCGGTGCGCGACGTCGAGAAGGGCAAGCGAGCAGCCGCCCGAATGGCCGGAGATGTCACCGTCCAAGCCCTCGACCTGTCCTCCCTGGCATCCATTCGATCTGCGGCGGCCGAACTCCGCGCCGCCTATCCGCGCATTGATCTGCTGATCAACAATGCCGGTATCATGTACACCCCGAAGCAGACGACCGCCGAAGGATTTGAGCTGCAGTTCGGAACGAATCATCTTGGTCACTTTGCTTTCACCGGCCTGCTTCTGGACCGGCTTCTGCCCGTCCCCGGCTCAAGGGTCGTCACGGTCAGCAGCACCGGCCATCGCATTCAGGCCGCCATTCACTTCGACGATTTGCACTGGGAGCGTTCATACAGCCGCGCAGGCGCCTACGGTCAGTCCAAACTCGCCAACCTAATGTTCACGTACGAACTGCAGCGCCGGCTCGCGTCTCTTGGCAACACGATTGCAGTGGCTGCCCATCCCGGTATTTCCAATACGGAACTGGTCCGCAACATTCCCGCCGTGTTCCGGTTGCCCCTTACCTGGCTCGCACTGCTAATCGGCCAGAAAGCTGAAATGGGGGCGCTGCCCACCCTTCGCGCCGCCACCGATCCGGCCGTTGTCGGCGGCCAGTATTACGGTCCCGGCAATCGGGGTGAGAGCCGGGGCTATCCAAAGCTGGTCGCCTCCAGCCCCGCGTCCCACGACCAGGCCGTCCAGCAGCGCCTGTGGAGCATTTCCGAAAAGCTCACCGGAGTGACATTTCCAGCAGCGTGAGGCGCAGGCGAGCCATCGACCAGCTTCCTCGCGTGCCCTGTTTCCGAGTTCCCAATCGGGAAGCATCAACGCGTCAAACAGCACCGCCGCTCGACTCCCAAAATCACTTAATTTCGACACCCTCGACCGAAGGAGATGGATCATGCGCCACGTCCAAGCCGCCGTCGACTGCTCTCTGGATCGATTGAAGACCGACTTTATCGAATGTACTAAATGCACACCTGGGACGGCGTGGGGCTTCCGCCGGAACCGACGTTCTGTCCTATTTGATAGCCCCAAGCTCTGCAGCTACATCACCAATCAACGACCTTAGCCAGCGATGGGCCGGGTCATGGCGGTAGCGCACATGCCAAGCCATCTCAACCGGGAAGGTTCCAAGATCCACCGGAGCCGCCAACACCTTCACCCGAGGATCATGAGCGAGCCTGCGACAGATCAGTTCGGGCAGCGTTGCGACATAATCCGTCACGGCGACCATCTCGGCGACCGCGAAGAAATTGGTGACCGAGATCGCGACCTCGCGCTTGACCTGTTGCTGGGCCAAAGCCTGGAACAGCCCAGCGCGCATACGACCCGGTGGCACAATGTTGACGTGCTTGAGCCGCTCGAACTGCTCGCGGGTGACGCTGTCACGGATCTCGGGATGGTTCGCCCGCACAACACAGGCGAGCCCCTCATCCATCAGGTGCTGCACGACCAGATTGTCGGGCGGATCGACGATGCGGCCGAGAACCAGCGCCGTAGTGCCTGAGATGACGCCGGTTTCCACCACATCGTTGCCATACGGGGTAAGGCGCAGCTTGATGCCGGGTGCGGCCTCCTGGAGCTTCGCAACGATCGCGGGCACCAGCACGAACTCGACGTAACCGTTCGGCGCGATCGTCAACGACCGCTCGGCTTTGGCTGGGTCAAAGTCCTGCTGGCCAAGCACCGCATCATCAAGCCTCGCCAGTGCCTCCGCGATCATGGGGGCAAGCTCCAGTGCAATCGATGTCGGCTGGATGCCGTAGCGTTCACGAACGAACAGCTGGTCCTGCAGCATCGTGCGCAAGCGCGCGAGCGCATTGGACAGCGCTGGCTGGGTCATTCCGACCCGTTCCGCAGCTCGGGTAACGCTGCGCTCTTCCATCAAGGCAACGAAGATCGGCAGCAGGTTAAGATCATAGCGCATGAGGTATACTGTACAGAGTATATCTATAATCAAGGAAATAAACTTCCGGAATATGTATCCCGGGATCATATCGGCCTCGTCCTCAGCGGACACAGGCAAACAACGGAGGCTCGGATGACCAAGGGAACAGTGCTCGTGATCGGCTCGAACGCCACAAAGATCGAACTGCAGGGCGGCGGCTCTGCCGCGATCGGCCAGTATCTCAACGAAACGGTGGTGCCGACGATGGCGCTGGTCGAGGCCGGCTACGATGTCGTGCTCGCCACCCCCAATGGCACCAAGCCGCATATCGACGAGGCTTCCGACTCCGCGCAGCATTTCGGCGGCGACGAGAGCGCCTATGCGCGCGCCAAAAGCTTCTTCGCCGACGATCCTTCGATGAACCAGGTGCGCACGCTGCGCTCCGTGATCGACAGTGGACTCGACGAGTATGTCGGCGTCTTCGTACCCGGCGGCCACGCCCCCGTTGTCGACCTGATACAGGATACGGACCTGGGCATCATCCTGCGCCACTTCCATGACAGCGGGAAGCCGACCGCGCTGCTCTGTCATGCTCCGGTCGCCATCGTCGCGGCAATCCCCTCTGCCCGCGACTTCCGTACGGCGCTGGTCGCAGGCGACGACGCAAAGGCCACGGACCTGGCACAGGGATGGATCTACGCCGGCTACCGGATGACCGTCTTCTCGGCCAGTGAGGAGGCGGTGGCCGAGGAGAACCTCCTCGGTGGCAAGCTGTATTTCGACATGCCCGAGGCGCTGCGGCTTGCCGGAGGCGAGGTGACGACCACCCCGATCGACTTTGCCCCCAATGTCATCGTGGATCGCGAGCTGATTACCGGTCAGAACCCGGCGTCGGACCATCTGATTGCGGCGCGCCTGGTCGAGGCACTCGATCGCAACCGCCTAACCGCATGAGCACGCGCGTGACCGGCGGGGCGCTTCTTCTGCGCCCTGCCGGGACGGCTCCTTCTCAAAGGAATAGAAACATGTCCAATCACGTGAAGGTCATTGCCATCCTGGTCGCTCGGCCGGGCAAGGGCGGAGAACTCCGCAGCCTGCTCGCCGGAATGGTCGTCCCAAGCCGCAGGGAGCCGGGCAACCTGCGCTACGACCTCTGGCAGGACCAGACCGACCCCAACCGGTTCGTTCTCGACGAGCTCTACGCGAACGATGACGCCGTCGCCGCGCATCGCGCGACACCGCATTTCCAGGGGTACCTGTCAGCCATCAACGATCTCGCGGAGCGCAGCGCCCTAGCGCTCAATCCCGCTGCGGTCGCCTAATCACATCACATCTCATCAGGAGCACACACCATGGCAAGCATCATGTCCGGCCTTCTCGCTTTGGCGATGGCCGCAGCGTCCACCTCCTCGCCCAAACCCACAGAAAAGCCGGTTTCCGTGGTGCTCGTCCACGGCGCCTTCGTCGATGCCTCGGGTTGGCGCGCCGTCCATGACCGGCTGACCAGGAACGGCTATGAAGTGCTGGTCGTCCAGAACCCGACGATCACGCTGAAGGACGATGTTGTCGTCACCGAGCGGGCGATCGCCGAGGCCAAGCATCCCGTGATCCTGGTCGGCCACTCCTATGGCGGGGCGGTGATCACGCAGGCGGGAAATAATTCCAAGGTCCGCAGCCTCGTCTATCTCGCGGCGTTCGCACCGGATGCTGGGGAGTCTGTAGCCAAGCTTGCGGAGAAGCCGGTACCCGGCGAAGCGAGCGCACCGTTGCTGCCACCGAAGGACGGTTTCCTAATCGTCGACCCTGCCAAGTTCCCGGCCGCGTTCGCGGCCGACGTAGACGCTCCGACGACAGCGTTCATGGCGAAAGCGCAGGTCCCATGGGGATTG
>JASLBJ010000048.1 GCA_030146725.1 Sphingomicrobium sp.
GCTCTCCGTCCTCGACGACAATGCCGCCCGCGCAATCGTCGCCGAAGCCCGCCGCCTCGGCATGGACGCGCTGGTCGAAGTTCACGACGAGCCCGAAATGCGCCGCGCCCTCGCGCTCGGAGCGCCGCTGATCGGAATCAACAACCGCGACCTTCGCGACCTGTCGCTCGACCTCGCCACGACCGAGCGGCTCGCGGCCCTTGCCCCCGACCGTATCCTCCTATCCGAATCCGGCATCGCGACCCGCGCCGACATCGACCGGCTCGGCTCCCACGTCGATGGCTTCCTCATCGGCAGCACATTGAGGCGCGCCGACGATCCGGCCCAGGCCGCCCGCGCGCTGATCTTCGAGCGCGTCAAACTCTGCGGCCTCAATCGTGAGCCCGACATCGACGCAGCCGCCCCGGCCACCCACGTCGGCCTTGTGCTTGTCCCCGGAACCCCGCGCCACCTCGCCCACGAACAGGCGGCGCTGCTTGCCGAGGCCGCTCGCGCCCGCGGCCAGCGCGTCGTCGGCGTCTTCCGCGATGCCTCCGCCACCGAAGTCGCCGCAACCGCCACCAGCCTGCGGCTCGACGCGGCACAGGTCCACGGCGGGTGCGATCTTCCAACTCTCCGCCGCTCCCTCCCGACAGCCTGCGAGCTATGGCGCGCCGTCGCCGTTGGCTGGGACGCGCTCGACCTCAACGGCGCCGACCGAACCGTGTTCGACAATGGCCCCGGCGGCACCGGTTTGGCGTTCGACTGGGCGATGATCCGCTCCCACCCCGATCTTCCCCGCTCGCTTGTCGCCGGCGGCATCAACCCGGCCAACGCCAGCGCCGCAGCCGCGCTCGGCGCGTTCGCAATCGACGTTGGCTCAGGCGTCGATGAACGCCCGGGCGTCAAATCCGCGGACAAGATCCGCACCCTGTTCGACGCCCTCCGCCCCGCTGCTCGCGAAAGGCTTGCCCCATGCGCCTAGACGGACGCTTCGGCCGCTTCGGCGGCACATATGTGCCCGAAATCCTCGTCCCCGCGCTCGAACAGCTCGAAGCCGCGTTCCTCGACGCGCAGGAGGACCCCGCCTTCGCCGCCGAGCTCGGCGACCTGCTCGCCAATTACGCGGGCCGCCCCACGCCCCTGACCCGCTGCCGCAACCTGCCGTCGAACATCCTGATGAAGCGCGAGGACCTGCTCCACGGCGGCGCGCACAAGACCAACCAGGTGCTCGCCCAAGGCCTGCTCGCGAAACGCATGGGCAAGACCCGACTGATCGCCGAGACCGGCGCCGGCCAGCACGGCGTCGCGACCGCGCTGGTGGGCGCCTTGCTCGGCTTCGAAACCCGCATCTACATGGGCGCGCACGACGTCGAGCGGCAGGGTCTCAACGTCTTCCGGATGCGGCTGATGGGCGCCGAAGTGATCCCCGTGACAAGCGGCGCACGTGGCCTCAAGGACGCGATCAACGAAGCCTTGCGCGACTGGTCGGCAAGTTTCGCCGACACCCATTACCTGCTCGGCACGGCCGCCGGCCCGCACCCGTTCCCGCTGATGGTCCGCGAATTCCAGCGGATCATCGGCAAGGAAGCGCGCGCGCAGATGCTCGACCAGCTAGGCCGACTGCCGCACGCGGTCGTCGCCTGCGTCGGCGGCGGCTCCAACGCGATCGGGCTGTTCTCCGACTTCGTCGCCGACGACGGCGTCCGGCTGATCGGGGTCGAAGCGGCGGGCAGGGGCCTCGACGGCGCCGAGCACGGCGCGACCCTGCTCCGCGGCCGCCCCGGAATCCTCCACGGCGCCGAAACCTACGTCCTGCAGGACCCCGACGGCCAGATCGCCGACAGCTGGTCGGTCTCCGCCGGCCTCGACTATCCCGCGGTCGGCCCCGAGCACGCGCACCTCAAGGACAGCGGCCGCGCCGAGTACGTCGGCGCGACCGACGCCGAGGCACTCGCCGCCTTCCGCGCGCTCGCCGAAGGGGAGGGGATCCTGTGCGCGTTCGAAAGCGCCCACGCACTCGCCTACGCGCTCAAGCTCGCCGAGGCCGAACCGGACTCGCTGATCCTCGTCGGCCTCTCGGGCCGGGGCGACAAGGACGTCGCCCAGGCCGAACAATTGCTGGGACCCTCCGCATGAGCCGCTACGCCGCGATGTTCGAGCAGCTGCAAGCTCGGGGCGAGGGCGCGCTCGGCGCCTTCGTGATGCTCGGCGATCCCGACCTGGCCACCAGCGCGCGCCATCTCGATGCGCTGGTCGAAGGCGGCGCCGACATGATCGAGGTCGGAATCCCGTTCAGCGACCCGGTTGCGGACGGACCGGTGATCCAGGCCGCCGCCAACCGCGCGCTCGCCTCAGGCGTCCGCACCGCCGACTGCTTCGACCTGATCGCCAGCTTCCGCACCCGCCACCGCCACGTCCCAATCGGCATCCTCACCTATGCCAACCTCGTCATTTCCCCCGGCCGCACCCGCTTCTTCGAACAGGCGGCCGCCGCCGGCACCGACAGCCTGCTCGTCGCCGACCTCCCCGCGCGCGAAGCCGAGCCGTGGACCCGCGACATGACGGCAGCCGGCGTCGAGCCGGTGCTGATCGCGGCGGCCAACACCCCCGCCGCCACGCTCCGCGAAGTCGCTCGCCTGTCGAGCGCCTACACCTATTGCGTGACCCGCGCCGGGATCACGGGCGGCCATGCGGAAGCGCAATATGATACGCGCGTGCTCGATGAACTGCGCGCCGCCGGAGCACCGCCGGCCATCTTCGGCTTCGGCATCTCCACGCCCGACCACGTCCGCGCAGCGCTCGCGGCGGGCGCCGCCGGGGTGATCAGCGGCTCGGCGATCGTCGCCTGTGCGGCGGAAGGCGGCGACGTCGCGGCGTTCGTCGCGACCCTCAAGGACGCGACACGGCCACTCTGATCGCCGCAAGGCGGAACGACTCCCCCGCATAAAGATTGAATCGTCCTCGAAACGAGGAGGACGGCATCATGGCGGCGCGACCAATCTGGCGTGGGCAAATTCGCCTCGCGCTCGTCTCGATCCCGGTCGAAATCTATTCGGCGACCAAAAGCGGCGCGAGCATCGCCTTCCACCAGATCCACGAGCCCTCGGGCAAGCGCATCAAATATGAGAAAGTCGTTCCCGGCATCGGCCCGGTCGACCGCGACGAGATCATCAAGGGCTTCGAGGTGTCGAAGGGCGAATATGTGCTGCTCGAGCCCGAGGAGATCGAAAGCGTCAAGCTCGAGAGCCGCAAGACCCTCGACCTCGCCCAGTTCGTCGACCTCCACGACATCGACGCGATCTATTTCGACAAGCCCTACTTCGTCGTTCCCGCTGACGACCTTGCCGAGGAAGCGTTCATCGTCCTGCGCGAGGCGCTGCGCCAGTCGCGCAAGGTCGGCGTCGGCCAGCTCGCAATGCGCGGCCAGGAATATGTCGTCGCGCTGAAGCCGTGCGGGCGCGGCCTGCTGCTCGAAACCCTGCGCTATTCGGACGAGGTCAACAAGGCCGCATCCTACTTCCGCGAGATCGACGATGCCGAGCCCGACGCCGACCTGCTCGACCTCGCCTCGACGCTGATCGCCAAGAAGGCGGGCAAGTTCGACGCAACCGAGTTCCACAACCGCTACGTCGACGCGCTGAAGGGCCTCATCGAGGAGAAGCGCAAGCGCAAGGGCGAACTCGTCATTCAGGATCCCGACGACGGCAAACCCTCCAAGGGCTCCAACGTCATCGACCTCATGGCCGCATTGAAAAAGAGCCTAGGCGGCGCTGACGACGATGCCGGCAACGACAACAAGCCCGCCAAGCCCGCCGCGAAAAAGGCGCCCGCGAAAAAGCCCGCCGCTGCGGCGAAGAAGGCCCCCGCTAAACCCGCGCCGGCCAAGGCCGTTCCAGCGCGCAAGCGCGCCTGACGGTTAGGCCATGCCCACGCGCAAGCTCGACATCGAAACCTACAATGCCAAGCGCGACTTCGCGAAAACCGCGGAGCCGAAGGGCCGCAAGGCGAAGTCCAAAGGCGACAGCTTCGTCGTCCAGAAGCACGACGCCTCGCGCCTCCACTGGGACTTCCGCCTCGAACTCGACGGCGTGCTGAAAAGCTGGGCCGTTCCCAAGGGCCCGAGCCTGGACCCCGGCCAGAACCGCCTCGCAATGCGCACCGAGGACCATCCGCTCGACTACGGCACGTTCGAGGGCACCATCCCCAAGGGCGAATATGGCGGCGGCACCGTGATGCTGTGGGACCACGGCCGCTGGATCCCCGAACCCGGCAAGGACCCGAGCAAGACGATCGAGGAAGGCCACCTCCACTTCCGCCTCGAAGGGGAGCGGATGCACGGCGACTGGGTGATGTTCAAGATGAAGGGTCGGCCCGGCGACAAGTCCGAACCGTGGATGCTCAAGAAAGTCACCGACGATTTTGCCAAACCCGAGCAGGGAGACGCGCTCGTCGAGGAATGCGTGACCAGCGTCACCACCGGCCGAACGATGGCCGAAATCGCCAGCGGAGCCGACGAATGGCGCTCCAACCGCGGCGGCCAGAAAGGCGGCCGCTCAAAGAAGGCAGCCGCGGTCCCGCCGCCGCCGTTCCAGCAGCCCCAACTCGCCACCCTGGTGGACAGCGTGCCGACCGGCTCGGACTGGCTCCACGAGTATAAGTATGACGGCTACCGCCTGCTGATCGCCACCGGCGACGGCGCGGCGACCGCCTGGACCCGCAACGGCAAGGACTGGAGCGACAAGTTCCGCGCGCTCGTCAAGGCGGCCGCCGACCTTCCTGCCGGCTGCCTGATCGACGGCGAGGCGGTCGCGCTCGGGGCCAATGGCAAGCCCGACTTCCAATTGCTCCAGTCGACGCTCAAGGATGCCAAAGGCGCCAACCTCGCCTTCTACGCCTTCGACCTGCTCGTCGACCGCGGCGAGGACATCACCGCGCTCCCCAACCTCGAACGCAAGGAACGCCTCGCGGCCCTGCTCAAAAGCGTCGCCCCGCCGCTGATCTACGGCGACCATGTCGTCGCCAAGGGAGAGGCGCTGTTCAACGCGATTTGCGCCGAAAAAGGCGAGGGGATCATCTCCAAGAAGGCTAGCGCCCCCTACCGCGGCACCCGCAGCCGCTGCTGGCTCAAGGTCAAATGCATCCAGCGCCAGGAGTTCGTCGTCGTCGGCTGGTCGGAGTCCGACAAGCGCCGCGGCTTC
>JASLBJ010000097.1 GCA_030146725.1 Sphingomicrobium sp.
GGCGGCGGCGGCGGCGATGACTTCGGCGGCGGAGGCGGCGGTGGTGGCGGCTACGGCGGCGGCGGTGGAGGCGGCAGCTCGCGCCCCCAATCCCGCCCCCAGCCCGCAGCCTTCGACAGCGACCTCGACGACGACGTCCCCTTCTAAGCGCCTCCGCGCGTTATCAGGCGGGCGGCTCGGCATCGCGTGTCGCGGCCTGGATCGAGAATGAACCGCCTGGCCCGTCCTGCCGCAAGCTGGACTGCGCGGCTCGACTAGTACCAGTTCTTCAGGGGGTTGGGGCGCTCGTCCCGCGGCGGTTGCAGGATCTCGGGTCCGCGATAGTGAATGCCAAGATGGCACACGGCGGGCGCCGCGTTGGTCGCCCTTATATGCCTGGCCAGGAGAGTGATCCGGCGGCCGTCCGGTTGAGCGTGGAAAGTCTCTCTCCCGACCACCGCCGAGTCGCTTGCGCCACGCTCGATCGACGAGCTTGGCGGCGCCGTGGGTGCGCCCCATGTCTCGCGGAGACTGTCCAGGAGCTGGCGGTACGGGCGCTCGCATTGTGCAGGTTCGACCCCGCGAAGGAAATGGCCCAGGCGAATTGCGGCAAGCTTCCCCGCTTGATTGAAGACGATGCTTGGAAGCAGCGGGATTCCGGCAGTCGGCGGGACAGGTGAACCGTCCGCCGCGGTCAACGTGCAGGCTGTGTGGGAGATCGCATCCCGGCAGCTGCGTAACGACCGCGGGTCCCACACGACTGCGGGAAAAGCGTTCACCGCCTCTTCGAAACCCATCCCGAACGTAAACGGTCCCCAGCCGTTCAACGCTTGCCGTCGCGGCATCTCGCCTTCCCGTTCCGCCAGTGCTGCAGCCGCCATGTTCGCAGCGCCAGGTCCGGAACATGCGCTCAGCGTCGGGCCGAGCATGAGGAGGAAGTATCGTGACGCCGCGTTAGTAGGCACCCGGCAGCTCGCGCTCGATCGTGCCCCCTGGCTGCGCCGGCGTGATCAGTTCGCTCCCACGCTCGCGTTCGCTCACGCTCTGCGTGCCCGCGGTACCGCCGATCGGGGTGCAGGAACGCGCTGCCAGGAAGTCGAGCGCCGTCCGAATCGAAGCTTCCTGCGGACTGCCGAGCGGGTTGGAAAGGTCGTCGGGTGCGCGGCAGGTCGATGTGAAATTGTTCGCAAGACCCGTGAAATAGTCGCCCTGCCGATTGGCGTTCTGGGTGGCAAAGGCGAGGATTCGAAGCCGGTCGTCGCACTGCGAACGATCGATCGCAATCTGGCCGACCGGTTTGCCGTACGTATTCGAACCGATCAGTGCGGCGTTGGCGCCGAGGTAGGGCAGGACCGCGTTCATGACCAACTCGCTTGCCGAGGCCGAACTGCCCGTCGCGATGAAAGCGACCTTTGTCGCCGCGATCGACTCGGGCTGCGGTGTGAAGAAAACGGTTGAACTGTCGGCAGCTTTCTCAGGGCGGAAGGTGGTGTAGGACAGCACGTCCGAACGCGACCGATTGCCGAGCAGAAGATTGGTGAGCAGTTCCGCGATCCTGACGAGGCCGCCGCCATTGTAGCGAAGATCGACGATGACCTCGGTGACCCCCTGCGCCTTGAACTCGGCGAAAGCGGCGCGAAGATCGCGTTCCGCCGGCTCCCCGATGAAGGTCCGCAGATTGATGTAGCCGACCTTCTTGCCATTGTCGTCGATGATCCCGGATCCATAGCGGTTCGAAACAGGGTCGATCTCGAACTGGGTCTTGGTCAGCGTCACGTCGCGGATGGCGCCATCAGTTCCGCGCACCCGAAGCACCCGGGTCACGCCGACGTCGCCGGGACCGAGCGCTCTGGTAACGCCGGCCGGACCTTCAGCGGCGAGGATGTCCTTCACCGCGACGAGATTGGCCACGCTGCTGCCGATCGCGAGAATCTCGGTGCCGCGATCGATCCCCGCGGCCAGGGCGGGTGTGCCCTCGAAGGCTTCCGACACGATGACCCGGCCCTCGCCGGCATTGCTGTTGACGCGAAAGCCAAAGCCGGCGGTGGCGCCCGAGGAGTAGAACGCATTCTCCTCGGCGATCGAGGTGACGTAGGTGAAATAGCGGTCGCGGTTCTGGGCCCGTGCCGGCGCTACCAGCGCGTCGATATAGGCCTGGACAGTGGAATAGCTCGCCGGATTGACGCTCGTATCGAGCAGCTCGGGGTAGAGATAATATTCGCGAAGCTGCGCCAGTGCAAAGTCCTGCCGTTCGCGCAGCGAACAGCCCGCCACCGTGCCGGGCGGCGGATTGCTGCTCGGCGGCGGCGTGACACCGGACCGGTCATCGCCGCCTCCGCCGCCGCCACCGCAGGCCGACAGCACAGCAAGGATCGCAACCGTCGCCGTAAACTTACCGTGCTTCTTCACCGCGCTCTCCGGAACAGCAGACTTATCAGTCGCTTAACAACAATGAACCGTCCCTGTCCGGGAATCAATGCATCTATGCAGATCACCTCATTCCGGAGCTGACGTCCGCTTCGGCCGACAATGCGCCGAACTAGCCAACGCGCCGAACTACTCGCCCCCGCCCATCCGCGCCTTCAGCTGCGCCAGCGCCCCGAACGGACCCGCCTCTTCCTCGCTGATCACGCCGGCCTCCTTGAGCACAGCTTCGGCCGCCGGGCTGCGCGGGTACGGATCGACCGCCAGTGCCAGCGTATCGGCCAGCGCCTCGCCGAGGTCGATCGCCGCGCCGTCATGGAACAGCGTATCGCACTCGCTCGGGCTGAGTTCGATCTCCTCGTCCGGCGCCGCGCCCTTGGGCTCGGGCACGAACATCAGTTCGAATGCCTCGTCGACATTCGCAGCCACGGGCTCGCCGGTGACCACGCACGACTGGTCGAGCGATGCGTGCAGCCGTCCGCTCGCGCGCACCATGCTGCCAATCTTGGACAACACGACATGCGCCTCGAACCGCTTGAGCTCTCCCAGCCGCAGCCGCTCGGCGATCGCCCGCCGTTCGGCGTCGTCGGCGGTCAGGTCCATCCGGTCGCCGTCGCGAATCCGGTCGAGCGCCAGGCGATGCGCAAAGTCGCTCACCAAACTTCTCCCTTGTTGAGATCGACCACCGCGAACCGCTCCCACAGGCTCTGCAGCGCAATCCGGTCGTGATCGAGCGCGGCCCAATCGGGGTCCTGGTCCCCGAACAGGCTCGTTCGCGCCGCCTCGGACCAGCTGCCCGCCTCAACCGCGCCGCGCCACAGCTCGACCCGCCGGCCAAGCGCGGTCGCCATCTTGCGCACCTTCTTGCCGATCGTCGGCTCGCCGATGCCAAGCTGGCGGTGCTCGGCGTCCATCGCCTCGACGAACCGCTCGGCCAGAGCCACCGCCGTGTCCCGCTCGCTGATCTGCTCGAGCTTGACGCTGGCCAGCGCGCACAATGTCGAAAGCACCGCGAAGCGCCCGTCGATCGTATCCGGCACGCCACCTTCTACAAACCAGTGCGGCTGCCGGGCGGCCGCGATCAGCGCTTCGAACAGCGCCGTCGCGGGCGGCTTGCGCGGTGTTAATCGGGGGAACAGGAAGCCCAGCATATGATGCTCGCAGTGTGATCGCTTGGGTCAGGCTTGCGCCATGCCCGGTGCAGCGCATATTGAGTGCACCCGGCCGCCGCGCAAGTGAAGCGCCTCGGCCATGGAAAGGTCAAAACATGAAGTCGGCTCTATCGATGGCGGTGTTCGCGCTTGGCGGCGCCATACTGCTCGGCGGCTGCGCCGGCATCCGCGACCATCGCGGCGCAGTGATCGACCGCGATCTGATCGCCGCGGTCCAGCCCGGAGTCGACAACAAGGACTCGGTCACCAAGACGCTTGGCCGACCGACCTTCACCGGCCAGTTCGACCCCAACGAATGGTATTATGTGTCGCGCGACACCAGGACCGTCGCCTTCCGCGATCCCAAGGTGCTCGACCAGACCGTGCTGCGGGTCCGCTTCGATGCCGCCGGCAACGTCACCTCGATCGATCGCACCGGGCGCGAGCTGGTTGCCGGCATCAACCCCGTGAACAGCTACACGCCGACGCTTGGCAAGACGCGCAGCTTCTTCGAAGAGCTGTTCGGCAACATTGGCACGGTCGGGTCCGGCATCGCTCCCCCAAGCGGAGGCGGACGCGGCCAATAGGCCGAACTCCCGTCCCGTGCTGCGGCAATGACCGACCGTTCCGCCGACCCGTTCAACCTCGCCCGCTTCGTCGAAGCGCAGGCCGGCGGCGTTTACGAACAGGCGCTCGGCGAGCTTGAGGCTGGCCGGAAACGCAGCCACTGGATGTGGTTCATCCTTCCCCAGCACCGCGACCTCGGGCGAAGCTCGATGGCCAGGCATTACGGGCTGTCCGGCATCGATGAGGCTGCAGCCTATGCCGCGCACCCGGTGCTCGGGCCACGGCTTCGGGCCTGTGTCGCAGCGGTCCGCAGGCATCTCGCCGCGGGTAACAGCGCAACCCAGGTGCTTGGCGACATCGACGCGCTCAAATTCGCCTCATGCCTCGACATCTTCGCCGAGGCCGTGCCCGACGACCCGCTGTTCGCACCGGCCGATCAGGACCCTCGCTAGCCCCCGCTGACGACGCCGCCCGGGAACGATGCGCCGTCCTGCGGTGTTCGCAGCCCAGGCAGATCAGTCCGGAGCCCATCATGCGAGCCCTCGTAACCTTAAGCCTGACGGCAAGCCTCGCCGCCTGCGCGAGCCCGTCGTCGCGGATCGCAAGCGAGCTTGGCCGCTACGGCCTCGACCCGGCGCGCGCGCAATGCATCGGCGAGCGGCTCGAACGCGATCTCTCGGTCGCGCAGCTGCAGGAACTCGCCGGCGCGGCGCGCGCCTATGGCGCCAACGACAGCACGCCGGGCAAGCTCACCGTCTCCGACCTGTCCCGGGTTGCCGCGAGCATCAGCGATCCCGCAGTGCCGGTCGCGGTCCTGCGCGCCGGCAGCAGCTGCGGCCTAACGGTCGCCGACGTCCTGCGCTAGACGGTCCGGCGACACGGGCGACATGAGCACCACCCGAATCCTCGTCGATGCCGACGCCTGCCCGGTCAAGGAGGAGATCTACAAGGTCGCCTACCGCCGCGAGGTCCCGGTGCGGGTGGTCAGCAACAGCCACTTGCGCGTGCCCCAGCATCCGCTGGTCGAGCGCGTCGTCGTATCGGACAAGTTCGACGCCGCCGACGACTGGATCGCCGAAGCTGCGGACCCACGAACGATCGTGATCACCGCCGACATCCTCCTTGCCGAGCGCTGCCTCAAGGCGGGTGCAACGGTCATCGCGCCGACCGGCAAGCCGTTCACCGGCGCCGGGATCGGCACCGCGGTCGCGACCCGTGCGATCATGGCCGACCTGCGCGCCGGCGGCGACATCGTCGGCGGCCCGCCACCGTTCGCCAAGGCCGACCGCTCGCGCTTCCTCCAGGCGCTCGATACGGCGCTGGTGCGGCTCGGCTAGCGCGTTGCGGCTACAGGTTGCAGGCGTGATCTGGTAGATGGCGGAGCGAAGGAGATTGGCATGCTGAACAAGTTCATCCTCGCCGCCGCGGCGCTGGCGCTTCCTGCCGCCGCTTTGTCCCACCACGGCTGGTCGAGCTATGACGACAGCAAGGCGATCAAGCATCGCGCCAGCCTGACGGACGTCAAGTGGGGCAGCCCGCACGGAACGGCCAGGGTACGCTACCAGAACGCGACCTGGGACGTGATCCTGGCGCCGGTCGCGCGAATGGAATCGCGCGGCCTGAGCAAGGCGATGGTCGGTCCGCGCCGGCTGGTGACGATCGAGGGCTATCCGCGCCGCGACGGAGTGCGCGAGATGCGCATCGAGCGCGTGACCGTCGGCAAGCGCACCGTCGAACTGCGCTAGGCGATCGTGCTTGCCGCGCTCGCCGAGCGGATCGCGGCGACGCCCTTCGCCGAGTGGGCAACCGGATCCCCGCTCGCTTATCCGGTCGCCAACACGGTCCATGTCCTCGCGCTGGTGCTGCTGCTCGGCGGCATCGGCCTGGTCGACGTGCGCATGCTCGGCGCCTTTCGCGCCTTGCCGCTGAAGCCGCTCGTTCGCGCGCTGGTGCCGGTCGCGGCGGCGGGCGTGCTGATCCTTGGCGCAAGCGGATCGGTGCTGTTCGCCGCCGACTCCGAGGCACTTGCGCGAAGCGGTACGTTCAAGCTCAAGCTTGGGCTGATCGCGGCGGCGCTCACCAACGTGGCGCTGTTCCGCTGGCTGGTGGGAACGGCGCCCGCGGATCCACCGCAACGGCTCGCACGGCTGCTCGCACTGACCTCGCTCCTGCTGTGGACCGGCGTTGCGATCGCCGGACGGATGATCGCCTACAGCTGACATACTCGGACGAGCAGCATCGGCATTCGTGCTGGCCAGGCGGTGCGACGGAAAGCGGCCGATCGGCCATGAGCGTTCACGCAGACCGACCGGTCGCGAGCCCTGCAGGCACTCGACCCGCACTGTTCCGGCGGCCCAAGTAGCGTCTGGCCTTGTTGGGGACGCCCATTCAGGGCAAGTCTCGATCGCTATCGATGCCGGCCTGAGTAACTGGAGACTGGCTCGCGTATCCTCTTTTCGCGGAGACGACGATGTACCGCCTGCTGGCCGTTGCTGCCCTGTTCGTGTCTTCAGTCGCTTACGGCCATGTGAAGTGGTTCGAAGCATATGAAGTCTCGGCCGAGCCGGTGCCGGTCTCGGCGACCCTGTCGCTGCCCTCCTTCTGGCTCGCAACCGCCCTGGTGCTGTTCCTGTTCGCGGTCACGACTTTTCTCGAGCGGCGGACGGCCGGTGTCGCTGCGATGCGCCTGCTCGATGCCGGGACGAGGCCGCTGCGCGAGAATGCCGATGCGTTCATCATTGCGGTGCTCGCGGCTTTCTTCATTGCACTGTTTGCCGTCGGCGGCACGTATCTGACACCGGAACTGAAGACCGAGTCGGAGTGGGTGCCGTGGGCGCAGCTGGTCATCGCGCTGCTTGTCGTGTTCCGGAAAACGCGTCCTGTCGCCGCCGTCGCGATCGTCCTGCTGTGGGCGTTCACGCTCCGCGACTACGACCTGTTCCACTTGTTCGATTACCTCGCGCTCGGACTCGGGCTCGCCGGATTTCTCCTGCTCTCCGGCCTCACCAACAAGTGGCACGAGGACCGCTTTGCCGTTCTCCGGTGGGGCATTGCACTCGCCCTGATGTGGTCGAGCATGGAAAAATTCATGTACCCGCAGTGGTTCATGCCGCTGCTCGAGGAGAAGCCGTTCCTCGCCTTCGGAATTCCGTTCGAGCCGTATACCACCATGGCCGGCGTCGCCGAGTTCACCCTCGGGTTCGGCTTGCTGTGGACGCCGCTGGTCCGGCGGCTATCCGCTGCAGCACTGTTCGCCTTGATGTTTGCCGCAGTCTATCCGTTTGGCCGCGTCGACCTGATCGGGCATGCGACGATCCTTGCTGCGTTGCTCGTCGTCATCGCCGATCCGGTCCGCGAGCATGCGCTGGAGGTTGCGCCGCACGATCGCCGGGCAACCCTGTTCGTTCCGGTCGGACTGGCAATTGCCCTCGCTGTGACCATGACGTCGTATGCCGGGCTTCATCACCTCATCTACGATCGCGCGAGCGGACAGCTGGCAGCGTTACTTCGGCCGGAATCCGCCGCGCCTGCGCATGCCGGAGCCGGCGCCCCCCCGGGCGCTTTCTGGCGTGGACAGGAACATTACCATGGCCGTGAAGGGGCTGTGCGGGCCCCCGACGAAGGCGCCACTGCAGCGATGATGGCCACGATGGACCGGATGCACCGCGACATGGGCCGGTCGCAGGTGACCGGCAATCTCGACACGGACTTCGTAACGCTGATGGTTCCGCATCATCAGTCGGCCGTCGACATGGCGCGCATCTATCTGGAAAACGGCCGCAACCCGCAACTTCGTGCGCTGGCGCAGCACATCATCGACTCACAGCAGGACGAGATCCGATTCATGCGCGCGCGCAGCGGAGCACCTGCCGGAGGCGCGGCCGAGACGCCGGGACAAAGCGGCCACTAGCCGCCGGCCACTAAACCGCGGGAACGTACAGGTCGCCTCCTTGCCGGTAGCGGGTGCTCATTTCGGCCATGCCGGCTTCGGCTTCGTCGGCAGAGGAGCTTTCGATATGCTCGGACCGAGCAATCGATGAGTTGATCAGCCCGGCCTCCTGTTTCGCGGCGAACTCGCGAACCTCGGCGCTGATCTTCATCGAGCAGAACTTGGGGCCGCACATCGAACAGAAGTGAGCGGTCTTCGCGCCTTCCGCGGGGAGAGTCTGGTCGTGGTACTGCTCGGCGGTGTCGGGATCGAGGCTGAGGTTGAACTGGTCGCGCCAGCGGAACTCAAAGCGGGCGCGGGAGAGTGCGTCGTCGCGCAACTGCGCGGCGGGGTGGCCCTTGGCGAGGTCGGCGGCGTGGGCGGCGAGCTTGTAGGTGATCACGCCGACCTTGACGTCGTCGCGGTCGGGGAGGCCGAGATGCTCCTTGGGGGTGACGTAGCAGAGCATCGCGGTGCCGAACCAGCCGATCATCGCCGCGCCGATGCCCGACGTGATGTGGTCGTAGCCGGGCGCGATGTCGGTAGTCAGCGGCCCGAGCGTATAGAAGGGCGCCTCGCCGCACGCTTCGAGCTGCTTGTCCATGTTCGCCTTGATCTTGTGCATCGGCACGTGGCCGGGGCCTTCGATCATCACCTGGACGTCTTGGCTCCAGGCTTTCCTGGTCAGCTCGCCGAGCGTGTAGAGCTCGGCGAACTGGGCTTCGTCATTGGCATCGGCGATGCTGCCGGGGCGCAGGCCGTCGCCGAGCGAGAAGGCGATGTCGTACGCCATCATGATCTCGCAGATCTCGTCGAAGCGCTCGTAGAGGAAGCTCTCGCGATGGTGGGCAAGGCACCACTTGGCCATGATCGAGCCGCCGCGGCTGACGATCCCGGTGACGCGTTTGGCGGTCATCGGGACGTAGGGCAGCCGGACCCCGGCGTGGATGGTGAAGTAGTCGACGCCCTGCTCGGCCTGCTCGATCAGCGTGTCGCGATAGACTTCCCAGGTGAGGTCCTCGGCGATGCCGCCGACCTTCTCCAGCGCCTGGTAGATGGGCACGGTGCCGATCGGCACGGGCGAGTTGCGGATGATCCATTCGCGCGTGTCGTGGATGTTGCGGCCGGTGCTGAGGTCCATGACCGTGTCGGCGCCCCAGCGGATCGACCAGACCATCTTGTCGACTTCGGCGGCAACGTCCGATGCGACGGCGCTGTTGCCGATGTTGGCGTTGATCTTGACCAGGAAGTTGCGGCCGATCGCCATCGGCTCGGTTTCGGGGTGGTTGATGTTTGCGGGGATGATGGCTCGGCCTCGCGCCACTTCGTCGCGGACGAACTCGGGGGTCACATAGTCGGGGATGGAGGCGCCGAAATCCTCGCCGTCGCGGATCAGGTCGCGCATCTGCTCGCGGCCGAGGTTCTCGCGGGTCGCCACATATTCCATTTCGGGAGTGACGATGCCGCGCCTGGCGTAGTGCATCTGCGTGACGTTGGCGCCGGGCCGGGCGCGAAGCACCCGCTTGCGCACGTTGGGGAATGGCTGGACGCCCCCGGACCTGTCGGGACCCAGCTGGCCATTGTCCTCGGGCCGAACTTCGCGCTGCTGCACGTCCTCGACATCGCCGCGGCCGCGGATCCAGTCGCGCCGAAGCTCCGGCAGGCCCGCCATGATGTCGATGCGCCCGTCCGGGTCGGTGTAGGGGCCGCTGGTGTCGTAGAGGTTGAGCGGAGCCTCGCCGGACGAGGGCTCGAGGTCGACCGCGCGCATCGCGACGCCGTTGACGTGGATCTTGCGCGATCCGCGGATCGGGCCGGTGGTGACTTTGAGTTCGGTTCGTGCAGGCGCGTCGGCCATGTTTTGACTCCTCTCCCTACGCCGGTGTCAGCCGGATCAGGTTCGACGGGTCGCCCACTCGTGCGGGCCTCTCAAGCGCCGTTCAGCGCTCCCCCAGGGAAGTCCATTGCTTACGCGCGCTCGGAGCCGGACGCCAGTGGAGGCGTTGCCCCTTGATGCACGTGATCGAGATATTCCTGCCGCTGAAGCGCAAGGACGGTAGCGAACAGCCCGCCGGCCTGTTCGCCGAAGTCCGGGCCGAGCTGGTCGACCGCTTCGGCGGGCTGACCGCCTTCACGCGGTCGCCGGCGGAAGGATTGTGGGAGAGCGGGGAAGGCGAAGTCGACCGCGATTCGATCGTCATCTTCGAAGTGATGGCCGAGCAGGTCGATAGGCCCTGGTGGGCCGATTACCGTGCCGGGCTCGAGCGCCGGTTCGGCCAGGACGAAGTCGTCGTCCGGGCGTCGCCGAGCGAGCGGCTGTAAAAGCGAAAGAGCCCGGCGGCTCATCGCCACCGGGCTCCATTTTTCGTCGCGGTGCGGTTGCCTTAGCGGCGACGCATCGCCTGGGCTTCCTGCGGGGTCAGCGTGCCGTCCTTGTTGGCATCGCCGCGGTCGAAGCCGGCGAGCGGCGGGGCACGATATTCCGCGGCACTGACCTTGCCGTCCTTGTTGGTGTCCAGCTGGGTGATCATCTGCGCCGGGGTCTCGGTGGCCCGCGGCGGCGTCGCGGCGGCCCTGAACTCGGCCAGGCTGAGCTGGTTGTCCTTGTTCGTGTCGAGGCGCCGGTACTCGGTCTCCAGCCGCTGCTGCTGCGCGGCCGCTGCCTGCTGCAGCGCGCGCTGCTGCGCGGTGCCGACCTCCGCCGCCGACAGCGAGCCGTCCTTATTGGCGTCGAGCGTCGCGAAGCGGTTGTCGATGTTGCGGATAACGTCCGCGCGGGTCGCCGGCCGCTGTGCCGCCGGCGCTTGCGCCTGGGCCTGTGCGGCCTGGACGGTCGGCGCCGCAAGCGCGGCCGCGGACAGTGCGGAAGCGGCAACGGCCGCAAGTGAAATCATTCGGAACGCCACTTTATATTCTCCTTTGAAAGGGTCGGGTGAAGCTCGCGTCGGAGCGCGCATAACAAGCGCCGCGCGCAGCGTCGACAGCGGGCGGATGGTTGCCGCCGCGACATTGCTGATAGCTGAATTGAGGGAAATTCCATAGGCCGCCCCTCGCGCGCGCGCGCGAAGACACAAGGAGACCGCGCTTCGGGGCCTGTTGCGCCCGGGACACAGTCTTTGGGCTTAGGCGACCCAAAAGCAAAACGGACCAAGTTCCATGCATTGATTTTGCTTCGACCGGTGGTATCCAAGAACCACGAGTTTCCGGCTTTAGCGGGGACAACCATGCGTATGCGACGAGTTCGGGGTCGTTGCGGTTGGGTGTTCAAGATGGGGCCTGGGGAAGAAATCACCCCCGCGGTTTGCGGAAAAAGACAGGGGATTAAATGATGAAGACCACGACTTGGCGCACTGCGCTTCTTACCGGAGCTTCGCTCTCGGCACTCGGCTTTGCGGCTCCCGCATTCGCCCAGGCCGGACCGCCGGAGCCCGTTACGGGGCACATGGCTGGCCCCGCCGGCCACGTCATCGTCGCTGCAGGCGACATCGTCGACACTCTGGTGATCTGCGACATCGCTCCTGCCACGCCGACCAGCCCGTGCGTCTATGGCGAAACGGCCATCGGCACCGGCGTGCAGGCGGCTATCGTCACCGACCAGCCGACCGGCATGATCATCCAGGATCTGGAATCGACCGGCGGCAGCGCCCTCGGAAACGTCATCAACAACGGTGATGCCCGCATCGAAGCTTGGGCGGAAGCAACCGGCGGCCTCGTCGCCGACGCCAGCGCCTACATCGACACCGGCGTTGCCCAGGTCGTTGAAGCGCTCGACACCGCGACTGCGAACTTCACCAACAACGCGACGCT
>JASLBJ010000160.1 GCA_030146725.1 Sphingomicrobium sp.
CTCGAACGGCCGAAAAGCATCGACGACGCCGACGAGTGGGAGCCGGTCGAACTGACCCTGTTCCGCTCCTCGCAGTTCGGCGACGATCAGGACCGGCCGCTCAAGAAGTCCGACGGCAGCTGGACCTATTTCGGCTCAGACGCCGCCTATCATCTGCAAAAGGCGGACAGCGCCGACCATCTCGTCAACATCTGGGGCGCCGACCATGCGGGCACGGTCAAGCGCGTGACTGCGGCGGTCACCGCGCTGACCGACGGCCGCGTCGACCTCGACGTCAAGCTGGTCCAGATGGTGCGTCTGTTCCGCTCTGGCGAGCCGATCAAGATGTCCAAGCGCGCGGGCGATTTCGTCACGCTCGCCGACGTCGTCACCGAGGTTGGCAAGGACGTCGTCCGCTTCATGATGCTGACCCGCCGCGCCGACGCGCCGCTCGACTTCGACTTCGCCAAGGTGGTCGAGGCGTCGAAGGACAATCCGGTGTTCTACGTCCAATATGCCCATGCGCGCATCAGCTCGCTCCGGCGCAAGGCCGCCGATGCCGGCGTCGACTTGGCCGATACCGCCGACCTCGACCTGCTCGACGCCGAGGAGCTGGGGCTGGTGCGGCTCGCCGCGCAATATCCGCGCACGATCGAGGCTGCGGCGCTTGCCCACGAGCCGCATCGCATTGCTTTTTACCTGTACGATCTCGCAGCCGAGTTCCACAGCCTGTGGAACCGTGGCAACGACGATCCGGCGCGCCGTTTCCTGATCGAGGGCAATCGGGATATTTCTCGCGCACGGCTGGAATTGGCGCTCGGGATTGGGCAAGTTATCCGCAGCGGTCTCGCCCTGATGGGGGTCGAGGCGGCCGAGGAGATGCGCTGACGTGACCGATGGCTGACGTGATCCTCGCCCGGGCTGCCAGTGACCCGGACCGGCTGCCGTGGTTCCCCGACGAGAGGGCTCCGGTTACCGCCTCGGGCAGCCAGCAGATGCTGTGGAGCCCGCTTGCGCTGATCCTCGCGTCGGGCGCGTCCTACTGGCTGGCAGCGCGCAGCGCAGCGTCTGACCGCGCTCCACAAGCTGACGCTCCGGAAGCGCCGGCGGCCGCCCCGCGGGTCGCCACGCCGACCCCGGCGCCGCTGGCCGTGGCAGCCGCTCCGCCGCCCGCCGCCAGCGACTTCGCACCCGAAACCAGGCCGCTGATCAAGGTCGATGCGCCCGAACCAGCGCAGCAGCAGCCGGCACCTGCGTCCCTCGCCAAGCCGCAGCCGGCAGTCCGCACTCCACAGGCAGCGCCCCGCCAGCCGGCCGCACCGGTGCCTTCGGCGCTTCAGGCCTGGCCCGCAAACCGGTCGCGCGGCGCATCGGGCCGGATGGTCCGCATCGGCACCTTTGCCTCCCGACCACAAGCCAAGCGCGCCTGGTCGCGGCTGGTGGACGTCTATCCCGGCCTGCGGCGGCTTGAAGCCGTGGTCGCCCCGGTGCCGTCCCTGCGCAACGGACAGACCTATTATCGCCTGCAGTTCGGGACCACGAGCCAGGCGCATTCGGCCGTGTTGTGCCAGCGGATGCGGATCGTCGGCCAGAGCTGCGTCGTCGTCGGGCTCGGCGGCCAGGCAGGAGCAATCGGATGACCGACCGGCGCCCCGCCTATGACGAGCAGCTGCCGTGGCTCGAGGCGGTCGATGACGAGGACGGCCCTCGCGCAGTGTCGGCAAGCAAGATGTTCGCGGCGCTGATGGTCGTCCTGCTTGCGGGCGCGATCGTCGCCGCGACTTTCTTCTGGATCGGCCGCCGCGAGACGGTCGAGATCGGCGCGCCCGAGCTGATCCGCGCCGATCCCGCGCCGTACAAAGTGAAACCCGACAATCCGGGCGGCCTCGATGTCGCCGGCGAAAGCGAGACCGCCTTCCAGACCAGTGCGGGCGAGGACAGCGACGGGCAGCTCGACCTCGACGCCGTGCCCGAGCAGGCAATCATGCGCCCGCCGCCCGAGCCCAAGCGGCTCCCCTCGAACGAGACCCGCACTCCGGTCGAGGAGACTGCGCCACCAGTTCCCGACGCGCCGCCGAACGGCGGATCCGGGAGCGTGATCCAGCTTGGCGCCTACAAGAACGCCGCGCAGGCCGAGCGCGCATGGACTGCCTTGTCGTCGCGCTTTCCCTCGGTTGCGGCGATGAACAAGCTGATCGTGCCGTTCTCGGGCGGAACCCGGCTGCGCGCTGGAGCCGCCTCGCCGGCCGACGCTCGCAAAGCTTGCCAGGCGCTCAAGGTCGCCGGCGAAAACTGCTTCGTGGCCAACTGATGCAGGCGGCGGTTTACGGCCTTGCCGGCCCCCAGCTCAGCGACGATGAGCGCAGCTTCTTCCGCGATTGCGATCCGGCGGGCTACATTGTCTTCGCGCGCAACTGCGTCGACCAGCAGCAGCTGCTTCGCCTGACCGACGACCTGCGCGCCCTGCACGGCCGCGACGACGTTCCGATCCTGGTCGACCAGGAAGGCGGGCGCGTCGCTCGGTTGAAGCCGCCGGTGTGGCCCGCTTTCCCGACCGGCGAAGCGTTCGCGCGCCTTTACCAGACGGCGCCTTCGTCGGCGATCGAGGCAGCCCGGTCGAACGCCCGCGCGATCGGCCTCATGCTCAAGGCGTGCGGGATCAACGTTGACTGCCTGCCGCTGCTCGACATCCGCCAGGAAGGCGCAAGCGACATCATCGGCGACCGCGCGCTCGGAAGCGAGCCGATGCAGGTCTCGGCGCTCGGCCGCGCAACCCTCGACGGGTTGGCCTCGGCCGGGGTCGTCGGGGTCGTCAAGCACATCCCGGGCCACGGCCGGGCGCTGGTCGACAGTCACAAGGAGCTGCCGATCGTCACTGCAAGCGCCGACGAACTGGACCTCGACCTCGAGCCGTTCGAGCGGCTGGCCTCGGCCCCGATGGGGATGACCGCGCACGTCATCTACACCGCCTGGGACCCGGACCATCCGTCGAGCCAGTCGCCGACAGTCATCGGCGACATCATTCGCGGCCGGATCGGCTTCGACGGCTGGCTGCTCAGCGACGACATCGGCATGGAAGCGCTGTCCGGCGGGGCCGGCGAACGCGCGGCGGGCGTCGTCGCAGCCGGTTGCGACGTGGCGCTGCACTGCTCGGGCAAGATGGACGAGATGATCGCGGTCGCCCGCGCGGTGCCGGCAATGACTGCGGCGGGTGAAGAGCGGCTCGCGCGCGCTATGGCCAGCATCGCCAGCGCCAGCGACGGGCTCGACCTCGCTGAGGCAATGGCCAAGCGCGACAACCTTCTCGCACTCGCCTGACGCCCGAACCCGCCGGTTGCCAACCACGGCCGGCGCGTTAGTCTTGGCCGATGGGGCAAGGAGAGTTGGAGGGGCTGCAGCAGCCCGGCGATGAGCTGACGCTCACGCTCGATGGCTGGGAAGGGCCGCTCGACCTGCTGCTGACCCTCGCCCGAGCGCAGAAAGTCGATCTCGCGGCGATCTCGATCCTCGACCTGACCGATCAGTATCTCGCCTTCATTGGCGAGGCGCGCTCGCTCAAGCTCGAGATCGCGGCCGACTATCTCGTCATGGCCGCATGGCTTGCCTATCTCAAATCCTGCCTGCTGCTGCCCAAGGATCCCGAGGCCGACCCGAGCCCCGAGGAAATTGCCTGGCGGCTCCAGCTGCGGCTGCAGCGGCTCGACGCCATGCGCGAGGCCGGCGCCCGGCTGCTCGGCCGCGACCGGATCGGCCGGGACGTGTTTCGGCGCGGCGCTCCCGAGGGGCTAAGGCTGGTCCGCAGGTCGCGGTGGCAGGCGCGCAGCTTCGACCTGTTCGCGGCTTTCGGAGCGATCAAGGCGCGCACCAGCCCGCCGATGCATGTGGTTCACGCGCGCGCCGTGATGACGCTCGAGGAGGCGCTCGAGCGGGTTGGGCGGCTGGTCGGCGAGCAGCTCGACTGGGCTGCGCTCGAAAGCTTCCTCCCGGCGTCGCAGGACCCGCAGTTCCGCCGCTCGGCGCTGGCGTCGAGCTTCGTCGCGGCGCTCGAGCTTGCCCGCCGCGGCCGACTGACGATTGCGCAGGACGCCGCCTTCGCTCCCATCCGGCTGCGCGCCGCGTGATGGACGAACTGGTGCGTGCGGTCGAAGCGACCCTGTTCGCGGCCGACCGACCGCTCAGCCCCGAGGAGATTGGCGAACATGCCGGCGAGGGGGACATCGCGGCAGCGCTGGCGGCGCTGGCCGATCACTACGCGGGCCATGGGGTCGAGCTCGTCGAGCGCGGCGGACGCTGGCATTTCCAGACCGCGCCGGACCTTGCGCACTTGCTCCGCCGGACCCGCGACGAGCCGCGGCGGCTGTCGCGCGCAGCGACCGAGACGCTGGCGATCATTGCCTATCACGAGCCGGTCAGCCGCGCCGAGATCGAGGCGATCCGCGGTGTCCAGATCTCCAAGGGAACGCTCGACGTGCTGATGGATGCCGGCTGGGTACGGCCCGCCGGACGGCGCGAGGGGCCGGGACGGCCACTGCTCTATGCGACCACGGCCGAGTTCCTGTCCCACTTCGGCCTCGGCTCGCGGCGTGACCTTCCAGGCATCGACGATCTCCGGGCTGCCGGACTGCTCGATGCGCTCGACGACGGGCTCATTGGACCCACTGGCCACGTGCAACTGGAAAGCGGCGACGGGGAAGACTAGAAGCCCCTCTCAAACGCTGTTGGAGAGTATCATGGGTGGGTTCAGCCTCTGGCATTGGCTCGTCGTTATCATCCTCGTGCTGCTGCTGTTCGGGCGCGGTCGGATTTCGGACATGATGGGCGACATCGGCAAGGGCCTGAAAAGCTTCAAGCAGGGCATGGCCGAGGACGACGCTCCGACCCGGACCGGCGACACGCATGGTCAGCAGCCGCCACGCAACCTGTCGCAGGATCGGCCGATCGACGTCACTCCGGAGCCGCGGCGCACCGGTGACGCGGTTCCGCCCCGCTCAGCGGGCGACGACGCTCCGCGCGCCTGATCGGCTGAGCGCCGATGTTCGGCGTCGACACCACCGAACTGCTGTTGGTCGCGGTCATCGCGCTGCTGTTCATCGGCCCCAAGGACCTGCCGCACGCGATGCGCACGGCCGGCCAGTGGATCGGCAAGGTTCGCGGCATGGCGCGGCACTTCACTTCGGGCATCGAAACGATGGTTCGCGAGGCCGAGCTCGAAGAAATGGAGAAGCAGTGGCGCGAGGAGAATGATCGGATCATGCGCGAGTTTCCGGCGCTGAATGCCGACCCCGCCGCCGACGCCAAGGCCTACCTGGGGGACGCACCACCCGCACAGGACGGCGAGCCGGCAGCGCTGCCCGAGCTGCCAATGCCGCCCGCGCCTGAACTCGACGTGCCTCACGCGCCCGACGACGATCCCCGGCCGCCGGCGGAGCGCCCACTGCCGTGAACGACATCGACGACACCAAGGCGCCGCTGCTCGAACATCTGATCGAGCTTCGGCGCCGGATGCTGTGGTCGCTCGGCGCGCTGATCATTGCATTCTTCCTGTGCCTCTACTTTGCGCGCGACATCTTCGCGGTGCTGGTCCAGCCGCTACTCGCCGCGGGGCAGGGCAAGCTCATCTTCACCGACGTGTTCGAAGCCTTTTTCGTCGAGGTGAAGGTGGCGCTGTTCGCGGCGCTGATGCTGTCGTTCCCGATCTTCGCGACCCAGCTGTGGAAGTTCGTCGCGCCCGGCCTCTACTCAAAGGAAAAAGGCGCACTGCTGCCGTTTTTGCTGCTGACGCCCGTCTTCTTCATCGGCGGCGCGAGCTTCGCCTATTTCGCCGCGATGCCATGGGCGCTGCACTTCCTGCTGAGCTTCCAGGGCACCGTCGGCGGAGTCGAGCAGGAAGCGCTTCCCGGCGTCGGCAATTACCTCGCCTTCTGCACCCGGTTCCTGTTTGGCTTCGGAGTCGCGTTCCTGCTCCCGATCCTGCTGCTGATCCTCGAGCGCGCCGGGTTCGTGACCCGGGAGCAGCTCCAGAACTCACGGCGCTACGCGATCGTCGGAGCCGCCGTGATCTCTGCCGTCCTGACTCCGCCGGACGTCGTGTCGCAGCTGATGCTGCTTGTTCCGCTTTATCTGCTGTACGAGTTCGCGATCCTCGCAATCCGGCTGACGCACTGGCGGCGTCGGCGGCGCGAAGCGTCTGCTGGTGATGTCGAGGGGGCCCCGGACAAGTGAGGGCCCGGAAGCGCCACCGGGGGGGGAGGGTTGGCGGTTCCGGGCCCATTTGATTGGACAGCGAGAGCGGGGGGGCAAAAGGTCGCTATCCGAAGGTCATAACGCCCCTTATTTAAACTGGGTTCCGGAAAAAGTTGATCTTTTCCAACTTTTTTCGTTGAGCCCGAAACGACGGCGGAAAACCTTAGTTTTCGGGGAAGACAGGCAGGTCGACGCTGTAGCGTCCGAGCTTTCGTTCGAGGGGCGAGCGCAACTGCTTGGCAAGGCCGCCAATGATCCGCTCGAACTGCTGCTTGTCGGGCGACGCTGCTTCTTCAAGGTTGAGCACCGGGCTTGCAAGCGCCAGCCGTGCGGTCAGTTCGCTGGTCCGCCGAAGCGCGACCTCGACCGGCTCGGTCGGGCAGTTGAGCATCGCGAACTCGACCATCTCCGTCATCAGGAAAGCAACCGATACGGCGACGTCCTGGGTCGTGCTGACGGGCTCGAGCTCGAGCTCGATCGTGAGTTTGCGTGCCCCGTCCGGAGCGCCGCCGCGAAGTTCCGCGGCCAGTTCGGCAAGCAGCGGGCGAAGGGCGATCCCGCGATTGTCCTCCATCTCGGCGAAGTGGTTGCGGTGGACGATCGACAGCGCTCCGACGCGGCGGCCGATGGCAGCATAAGCGGCGCGCGCTTCGATCGTCTGTGCCGTCCGGCCGTGAATGTTGAGCAGGGACGCAACAACCTGGAGATTGTTCTTCACCCGGTGGTGGACCTCGCGCACCAGTCGCCGCTGGCCGTCGAGCGCGATTGCCATCTCGCCTTCGCTTTCCTCGATGCGGGCGACTGCCCTGGCAAAGCTGTCGCGAAGTTCCTGGATCTCGGTCGCGGGTCCAAGATAGCTTGGAAGCGCAAGGGCATTCTCGCCCGGCTTGTACTGGATCACCGCGCGCTCGAGTTGCTTGAGCGGCCGGATGAGCAGCCTGGTGACGAGCAGCCAGCTGACCAGAGCAGCCGTAATCCACATCAGCAGCGGGAGCAGCAGAACGAGCTTTTCGCGAGTCGTGATCCGCGGCAGGCGGGTTCCAACCTCGGCAGTCAACTGGCTGTTGCCCAGCGGCCAGTCGGTGAGCAACTGACGACGCTGGGAACCGGCGTTGCGGGAACGGACGATGACCGCCTGGCGCTCGGGATCGCGGATCACCATTGAATCGATGGTCTCGCTCCGGTCGAGCGCAGTCTGGCGCATCTCGTCGAGCGACAGCGGGGCGGTTGCCATCCCGTCGATCACTCCGACCCGCAGGATCAGCGAGGCCTGGTCGTCGCCCACGCGCAGGCGGATGTCGCCCGGGGCGACCAGCGGAAGCCCGGATGGCGAAGCGAAGCCGCCAACGGCACAGAGGGGATCACCGTCGGCCGTCTGGAGTTCGAACCGCTGCGCGACGGCAGGCGCAATTGCAAGCGATCGCTGAACGCGGTCGCAGGCTTGCGCGGGACCAGCCGCAAGCGCTCCATTGGCCGCCACCCTGAGCGCCAGCGCATTGCGTGCGATCAGGCTTTCTATTGATCGCGAAGCGGAGCGGGCCTGAACCGTGGAGCTGCTGCGCAAGGCCTTGTTGGCGCCGCCCATACCAGTTTGAGCGATCCAGATCAGAGCCAATCCGATCGGTAGCAGGGCAGCGCTCAGGATCAGCAGCAGCTTGGCTGCGGTCGACAGAGCGGCGAACCGCTGGCGTGCGCTGTTTTTCACGACGGCACCAGGCCGCCGACTGCTCTAGCTGAGCTTGCCGAGCAGATCGCTAAAGTCGTCGGGCACCGATTCGCGCAACGTGTCGTCGTAAACTGAGCGGAGGGCACGACCAATGTCGGCGCCGCGCGGCTTGCGCTCCGGTTTCGGAGTCGCGACTGCGACAGCCGGATCCTGGTCGCGTGCTGCGCGATCTTTCCTGTCCTGCTGACCGTCACTCAACCTCTCGTCCCCCTCGCGCCGGTGGCTTGCTCGGCGTCTCTTACTGACATGACCGGCCCGCGCAATCGCTCCTGAGATCAGGTGCAAAAAGATGCGTTCATTCGATTGCAGCCCGAAATAGTCGTGACCAAGGGTGCGAGCCGAGTTGGAAACCATATCACGGCTGCTTTGTTCCCCCTCGCTATCGACCCGCTTGCGGGTGGTACATGGTCACGGACACATTCGGTGCGTGCAGGGTTGCATCAATCTGGACGCGCCCTCAAAGGGGCTGACGTCCCTGTCAAAGGAGAGCTTTACAACATGTCGCTTGGCCAGGAACTCGCCCCTCATCTGCCCTTCTTGCGCCGCTATGCGCGTGCGCTCACCGGCAGCCAGGCGCATGGGGACGCCTTTGTCCGTGCGACGCTCGAGGCGATCGTCGCCCAGCCCGACGAGTTCCCGCGCGATGTCGAGCCTCGGCTTGGGCTCTACCGCACCTTCCATGCGATCTGGTCGACAGCCAATGTCGAGGAGGGCCCCGAGCCGGTCGGCGACTATTCGGGTGCCGAGAGCATTGCCCAGGCGCGCCTGTCGCGCATCACTCCGCTGTCGCGCCAAGCGCTGCTGCTGACCTCGCTCGAAGGCTTCTCATCCGACGACGCCGGTTATCTGATCGGTTCGTCGCCAGCCGACGTCGACTCGCTCGTCGCCGAGGCGCTGACCGAGATCGAGCGGCAGACGCTTGCCGACGTGCTGATCATCGAGGACGAGCCGATCATCGCCATGGATATCGAGACGATCGTTCGCGATCTTGGTCACAATGTCACCGGCGTAGCCGTCACCCGCGACGAGGCGGTCGCGCAGGCGCGCCAGCATCCGCCGGGGCTGGTGCTCGCCGATATTCAGCTTGCTGACGATTCGAGCGGGATCGATGCGGTCAAGGACATCCTCGCCGAATTCTCGGTGCCGGTGATCTTCATTACCGCCTTCCCCGAGCGGTTGCTGACCGGAACGCGGCCGGAGCCGACCTTCCTTATTACCAAGCCGTTCCAGCGCTCGACGGTCAAGGCCGCGATCGCCCAGGCGTTGTTCTTCGACGCTGCGACCGTACCCGCCGCCTAGTCCTTGCGGCCGGAACATGGCTGTAGGGCGGGCGTTGGCCGAGAACGCTTCAATCGTATCGAGATTTCAATGGCCGATGATCAGCAAGAGCATGTGACGACCACCGAGGCACGGGCCGGTGCGACCCCGCATATGGCGCGTTATGTGCTGGTGTTCGGAACGGGGCTGGTCATCATCGCGTTCGCGATCATCTTGTTCGTGGTTGGCTGAGCACTAGATACAAGCTTGGATCGGTGCGATGCTGACGGCACGCGTGGCCGGGCTGACGGCACGCGTGGCCGGTTGAGGCGGCGCGGCAAACGGGTGGGGTGTTAGTGGCGGACGGAACGATGGACACGGCCAAGACGGACGCCTTCGGCGAGCCCGTCCCACTGTCCGACCCCGAGTTCAAGGAACAGCTCGCGGCGGTCATCCCGCACCTGCGGGCATTCGGCCGCTCGCTTTCGGGCAGTCGCGATCTGGCCGACGATCTCGTCCAGGAGACGCTGCTCAAGGCGTGGGCGGCACGCAAGCGCTTCCAGGCCGGCACCAACATGCGTGCGTGGACCTTCATCATCCTTCGCAACCTGTTCCTGAGTCAGATGCGGCGCGCCCGCTTCAAGGGCGAGTGGGACGACATTACCGCGTCCAAGATCCTTGCTGCGCCAGCGAGCCAGGATCGGCATATTGAGCTTGGCGACATGCAGCGCGCGTTGATGCATTTGCCCCAACCGCAGCGCGAGGCGCTCATCCTGGTCGGCGCCGGCGGCTTCGCCTATGAAGAAGCGGCCGAGATATGCGGTTGCGCGGTCGGCACGATCAAGAGCCGCGTGGCACGTGGTCGGGTCGCGCTCGAGAGCCTGCTTTCGGGTGGCAAACTGCCGTCGCGTCGGCAGCACAAGACCGATCCGGACAAGTCGGCGCTGCAGACGATCATGGGTGAAGTCGACGAACTCAGCCGCGATCGCTGAAGCTTCAGCGGCGCCAACTGACGGTTCGGCTGCGCCGAGCCGGGCGTTTCAGTTGAGCTTGCGGAGCAGCTCGGCAAAATCGCGGTCGCACGGTTCGGACGCCGCGGCCTCAAACGCGCGCCGCAGCGCGGCAGTGATGCCGGCGTGCGCTGACGGGTTCTCAACCTGGATGAGCCTGCGATCCATGGCCAATTGCGCCGGTCTATCGTGAACCTGTTGCTTCATTTGATAGAAGAACGACAATCTCACCGCTTAGTTTCTTTGCGGGACATCGAATCTCCGGGGGCCAGAAGGTGATGGAGGATCAGGGCCGCAGCAACCGGATGGCAGCGGTCGAACGCGCGCGCAGCCACGCCCCGTTCCTGCGCAATACGATGCTTGCCCGGCCCGAGCTTGTCGACCTGTTCGTAGAGCGGGGCAGCGCGGCGGTTATCTCCTGCTCCCCCGTTTTTGGTGACGAGCCGGTCGACATCGCATTGCGGCGGGAACGGCTCGACCTCGCGCTCGGCGTGGCGCTTGGCGACCTTGCCGGCGAACTGTCGCTCGAGCAGGTAACCCGCGCCCTGACCCAGTTCGCGGACCGCGCGATCAACCGGGCGATGGCGGCCGCCATCGCCGAACGCGTGCCCGGCGCCGAGCCCATCGGAATGACCGCGATCGCGATGGGCAAGCTCGGCAGCTTCGAGCTCAATTACTCGTCCGACGTCGATCTCATACTGCTGTTCGATCCCGCGACCATCCCGCGTCGGCCGAGGGACGATCCGGGCGAGGCGGCGGTGCGGATCGGCCGGCGAATGATCGAGATCCTGCAGAAGCGCACAGCTGACGGCTACGTCGCGCGGGTCGACTTGCGCCTTCGGCCGGCTCCCGAGGTCACGCCAATCGTGCTTCCGGTGAACGCGGCGATCTCGCACTATGAATCAAGTGCGCTTGCGTGGGAGCGGGCGGCCTTCATCCGCTCTCGGGCGTGCGCCGGCGACATTGCCCTTGGGAAAGCATTCCTTGCAGCACTCGAGCCGTTCGTCTGGCGCCGCTCGCTCGACTTCGGGGTCATCGACGAGATCCGGCTGATTTCGGTACGGATCCGCGACCACTTCGCGCAAGGATCGACCTTTGGGCCGGGGTTCGACCTCAAGCGCGGGCGCGGCGGGATCCGCGAAGTCGAGTTCTTCACACAGATTCAGCAGATGATCCACGGTGGCCGCGATCCGTCTGTCAGGCGGCCGGCGTCATTGGATGCTCTGGATGCTCTGGTGCAGGCGGGCTGGCTCGAGGCGCGTGATTCAGCGGCTCTTGGGGACGCCTATCGCCTGCTTCGAACAATCGAGCATCGCGTCCAGATGATCGAGGATGCGCAAACGCATCTGCTCCCGGCTGACGCAGAAGCGCTTGATCAGGTCGCGAGACTGCATGGCAGCAATGCCGGGCGGGAGCTGCTCGATCAGCTGCAACCGCATGTCAGTGCGGTCGAGGCGCTGTTCGGATCGATCGTTCCCGAGCACGAGGGGCGGCTGTCCAACGATCCTGCGATCCTGCTCGGCGAATTGCGCGAGCTCGGCTTTGCGGAGCCGGTCAACGCCGCGCGGCGGATTGCCGACTGGCGCAGCGGCCGTGCGCGCTCGCTTCGCTCGCCGGCAGCGCAGAGCGCGTTCGAGGCGATGCTTCCGGGCATGCTTCGGGCGATCGCCGCGGGGCCCGACCCGGACCATGCGCTCAACCGCCTGAGCGACATCGTCGAGCGGCTGTCGAGCGGGATCAATCTCTACCGGCTGCTCGAGGCGCATCCGGCGCTTGCCGAACTGCTCGCCAAGATCCTCGTCCATGCCCCGACGCTGTCCGATCAGCTCGCCGGCCGCCCCGAACTGCTCGAAGGCCTGTTCGATAGCTCGAGCTTTGCCGCGCCGCCCGAGCCGCACGACGTGGCGGCGCTGCTCGAGGAAGCGATGCGCGGGCAGCCGCTCGACCTTGCGCTTGATCGAGCGCGGCGGCTGGTCAACGAACGCCGCTTTGCGCTCGGCGTCCAGCTCATCGCCAGCCGTGAAGACCCGCTCGACGTCGCCGCAGGCTATGCGCGGGTGGCCGAAGGCACG
>JASLBJ010000262.1 GCA_030146725.1 Sphingomicrobium sp.
TCCTGGATGATCGGCCCGCCCAAGGCGGCGCCATATTGCTTGCGCTTGAACTCCGGCTCCGGCCGGTTGTTGAGCTTGTCGAGGAAGCTCTTCTTCGTCAGCGACCTGTCGGTATACTGGCCGAACACCTCGCCGTGAAACTCGTTGGTTCCGGAGCGCGTGATTGCAGTGATGATCGCCGCGCCCGCCTGCTCGTATTCGGCCTTGTAGTTCTGGGTGAGAACGCGGAACTCCTGGACCGCAAGCTGGCCGAACGGGTTGCCGCGGCTATTCTGCTGCCCTGCGACGCCGCCTTCGCGCAGCTTGTTCTTGAGACTTACGCCGTCGATGAACACGTTCACCTGGCTGGCGGTGGAAGCACCCGACGTGAAGCTCTTGTCAGTCTCGCTGTCGTTGTAACGCACGCCCGGCGCCAGTGCGGCGAACGACAGGAAGTTGCGGTCCGTCTGCGGAAGCGTGCGGATCTGCTGCTGGCTGACGTTGGTGGCGACTTCGCTGGTGCGCGTCTCGACCAGCCGCCGCCCGGTGACGATGATCTCGTCGGCAGCGGCGGTTGCCGGCCCCTCGCCCGGCGTGCCTGTCGTGGCCGACGCTGGCGCCAGGTCGAGCGTTGCGCTCTGGCCGATCGCGACCGTTGCGCGATCCGTAACGGCCGTTCCGCCGATCGTCGTCGAAATCGTGTATGACGCAGGCCTGAGCCCCGCCAGCGTATATTGGCCGGCCGCGTCGGTCGTGGTGCTGACCGTCTGGTTGGTGCCTTCATTGCGTGCCTGGACGACGGCTCCGGCAACAGGCGCGCCCTGCGCGTCGCGGACCTGGCCGTTGATCGACGCGGTGGTGGTCTGCGCCGACGCTGGCACTGCGGCAGCGGTGACCATCGTGACGCCTGACACGCCGAGCAGGAGTGCCCGCAGAACCGAGTTGCGGATGATCGCCATGTCCAAATCCCCTCATGCTACCGATTGCTTGTAACCGGTTACAAGCGGCGCCGTGTTCAGCTGCCAAGAGGGATGAAAGCGGGTCTGGGCAAAGCTGTCAATCGGTTCAGCAGGAAGGAGGTGCTTTCCTGCACCCTTGTTACCGCGGCGCAACGCGGCGGTGCGGGCCTCCTCCCCTCTCCCTTATAAATGCGCCCCGGAAACTCACACAAGTAACCGCCCCACACCCCGCATTAGCAACCCCTTCAAGCGGTTGAGCAACACGGGCAGCAATCTCTACTTTGATTTGTATTAACAATGTGTGATAAGTAGACCCAAGAACCAGCTCGGTGTTGGGGATGACCTGTGCGAGATCTGGTGCTGCCGTGGCTGTTTGCCGCGGCCCTTTGCGGCTGTGCAAGCGCGGGCTGCGCGAACACCGGCCTGAGCCCCGACCTGCCACGGGGGTCCGCGGCCTATTCGACCCTCGCCGAGCCGTCGCCTGGCGCCAGCCACCGCGCCTACCGCATCGGCGCGCTCGACACGCTCGACGTCACCGTGTTCCAGGAACCCGAGCTCTCTGCCAGGGGCCTCGAAGTCGATGCATCGGGTGCCATCGCCTTGCCGCTGGCAGGGTCTTTTCCGGCGGCAGGACGCACCGCTGCCGAACTCTCCGAGGCAATCGCCGCAAGGCTCGCCGGAACGTTCCTCGTCGACCCCCGCGTCTCGGTCGCCGTCGCGGCTTCCGCGTCGCAGAAAGTCGCGGTCGAAGGCGAGGTCGTGCAGCCCGGAGTCTATGACGTCAAAGGGGGCACCACATTGCTTGCAGCGCTCGCGCTCGCCCGCGGCGAGACCCGCGTCGCCTCGCTCGGCGAGGTGGTCGTCTTCCGCACCGTCGGGGGCAAGCGCATGGGCGCGGTGTTCGACGTCTCCGCGATCCGCCTCGGCCGCGCCGACGACCCGCGGCTTGCCGGCAACGACATGGTGATCGTCGGCCGCTCGGGAACCAAGGGCCTGTGGCGCGACATTGTCACTACTGCCCCGTTGCTCAACGTCTTCCGCCCGCTCGGCCTGTGAGCAGCCCGATGAACGCGCTCCTGCCCCATCCGCTCGGCCCGCGCTTTGCACCGCAAGCCGCCGCACAGCCCGACGATCTGCACTTCAGTGCCGTGTGGCACGCGATCCTTCGCAACCGCCTGCTGATCGCCGCAGTGATGCTTGCAGCGCTGCTGTGCGGCGCCGCCAGCGTCGCTTTGCCCCCTCAGCTGTACAAGGCAGTTGCAAGCATCGAAGTCGCCGACGTCGGCGAGGATATCGTTCGTGACCGCGACGCGCGCGTGCTCCCGACCCATGAGATCGAGCGCTATCTTCAGACGCAGGTCGACATCATCGCCAGCCGAAGCCTCGCCGCCGCGGTGTGGACTCAGCTCGACCCGGCAACCAGGGCCCGGCTCGGCCCCCTGTCCGGCGATCCCGCCGACGCGCTGCAAGCCGGTATCGACGTCGCGCTTCCACCCAATTCGCGAGTCATCGCGATCGGCTTCCAAAGCGAGGATCCGAACGCCGCGGCGACGGTCGCCAACCTCTACGCGGCGGTGTTCATCCGCCACAACCTCCAGCGCAAGTTCGACCGCTCCGCTTATGCTCGCCGCTTCCTCGAGCAGCAGCTCGAACTGACCCGGGCGCGGGTCGAGAGCTCGGATCGCGCGCTCAACGCTTACGCCCGAAGGGCCGATCTCCTCGGCCCCGGAGCGCTCGACGCAAGTTCCGGGCAATCGCTGACCAGTGCCAATCTGCTCGCGCTCAACCAGGCGTTCTCGGCCGCGCGCGCAGCCCGGCTGCAGGCCCAGCAAAGATGGAGCCAGGCCCAGGCGACCCCGCTGATGAACCTGCCCGAAGTGCTCGCCAACAGCAGCATCCAGCAACTCACCAGCCGCCGCGCCGAGCTCGAGGCGCAGCTCGCTGAAGAGCTCCAGCGCCGCCGTCCCGAACATCCCGCGGTTCGCCAGGCGAGCGCCAACATCGCCGAGCTCGACCGCCAGATCGCCACCGTCGCGACCAGCGTACGCGGCTCGCTGCGCGACCAGTATCTGGTTGCGGGACGCCAGGAGCGCGCGCTCAGCGGCAATGTCGCAGCGCTCAAGAGCGCCAGCTTCGACGAGCAGGACCGCCTCGTTCGCCACTCGATCCTCAAGCGCGATGCCGACACCAACCGCGAGCTCTACGCGGCCCTGCTCCAGCGCTTCAAGGACGTGTCGGCAAGCGCCGGCGCCGCCAACACCAATGTCTCGCTGGTCGACCTCGCCGCCGTCCCGCAAACGCCCGAGACTCCGCAGCCGGTGCGCAACATGGCGCTTGCAAGCGTCGGCGGATTGATCCTCGCCTTCCTCCTCGTCGGCTCGCGCGAGCTGTTCAACGAGCGCGTTCGCGACCCATCGCAAATCGGCGGCAAGCTTCCGCTCCACCTGCTCGGAGTCGTTCCCGCGGTGACGGGCACGCCCACCCTGTCCGGCGAGATCGGCGAGGCGCATCATGCGCTGTGCGCGGCGATCGACTCCGCGACCGGCGGCGTGCCGGGAACCGTCCTGATCACCAGCAGCGAGCCCGGCGAGGGCAAATCGACCACCGCGCTCGGCCTCGCCGCGGCCTGGGGCAGCCTTGGGCGGCGCGTGCTGCTGATCGATGCCGACCTGCGCAAGCCCACGCTCCACGCCATGCTCGACTGCACCGGGGCCAACGGCCTCGCCGATCTCCTCACCGGCAGCGCAACGCCCGAACAGGCCGTGCGCACCCTCTCCGAACCGGGCTTCGACTTCCTTCCTGCGGGAAGGCGGCATCCGACGCCCGCCTCGCTCCTTGGCGGCCCGGCCTTGCCGAAACTCCTTGCCGGCCTGACCGATCGCTACGACGTCATCGTCCTCGATGGTCCACCGGTGCTCGGCCTCGCCGACGCCCCGCGCCTTGCTGGCCTCGCAAGCGCGACGGTTCTCGCTGTTCAGGCCGACCGCCTGTCGCGCAGCCGCGTGCTGTTCGCGCTTGCCCGGCTCTCCGGCAATGGCGCAATAATGCTCGGCGCGGTGCTCACCCGGTTCGAAGCGGCACGCTTCGGCTACGGATCGACCTATCGCTACGACTATGGCCGCAACGAGGACGGCCGCGACGAGCATGACCGCTGCGACAAGCCCGGGCAGTCGCGGCTCGCCAGTGCCTGAGCAGCTCGCCGATCTCGCCCCGCGCGAGCGACTCCGCATCGGCCTCTACATCGCGCTTGCAGCGCTGGACTCGGTCTGCGTCGCGGCAGGCTTCATGGCCGCCGCCGCCTGGCAGCTCGGATCGCCGATCCACAGCCAGGCCCTCGATCTTATCGCCATGGTCGTGCCCTTGTTCGTCGGTGTCGCGGCAAGCAACGGCGCTTACGCGATCGAGGCACTCGAACGCCCGCGCGACGGGCTCGGCGAGGCCATGCGCGCGCTGCTGTTTGCGCTGCTGTTGCTGATCGGCGTCACCTTCTACCTCGGCGCGTCCGCAGGCTTCTCTCCAGCCTTGTTCACCGAAGGCGCCGGAGCAGCAATGGTCATCCTCGCCGCCGGCCGCCTCGGCTTCGGCGAGCTCGTCGGCCGCCATTTTCAGTGGCGCTTCTTCAATGAAATCATCTTCGTCGACGACCAGCCGCCACCTCAGGGCCGAAGCGGGCTACTGCTGTGCGCCAGGACCGCTGCGCTCGAACCGCTGCCGAGCGACCCGGCGATGTTCAACCGCATCGGCCAGCTGCTGCGCCACTGCGACCGCGTCGTGCTCGCCGCCTCGCCCGAGCGCCGCCAGCAATGGGCGGCGATGTTCCAGGGCATGGACCTCAACGTCGAAGTGCTGATGCCCGAACTCGGCCAGCTTGGCGGAGTGACCCTCGGCCGCCACGACGGCAGCTCGACCCTGGTCATCGGCCGCGCCCCATTCGGCCTGCGCGAGCGCTTCCTCAAGCGCGGGCTCGACATCGCCATCGCCGGCACCGCGCTGGCCCTCGCCGCGCCGCTGATGCTCGTCGTCGCCTTGTGCATCAAGCTCGACTCGCCCGGGCCGGTGCTGTTCGTCCAGGACCGCGTCGGCCGCCGCAACCGCCTGTTCGCGATCCTCAAGTTCCGCAGCATGCGCGCCGACCTCGCCGATGCCAACGGAACGTGCTCGGCATCACGCAGCGACCCGCGCGTCACCGGCGTCGGCGCCGTCCTTCGCCGCACCAGCATCGACGAGCTGCCGCAATTGCTCAACGTGCTAGCCGGCACGATGAGCATCGTTGGCCCGCGTCCGCACGCACTTGCGTCGACCGCCGGCGAGCAGTGCTTCTGGTCGGTCGACCAGCGCTACGCCAGCCGGCACCTGATGAAGCCCGGGATCACCGGCCTGGCGCAGGTCCGCGGCTTCCGCGGCGCGACGGCACGCGCGCAGGACCTCACCGACCGGCTTCAATCGGACCTCGACTATCTTGCCGGCTGGTCGATCTGGCGCGACATCCAGATCCTGCTTCGGACCTTCGGAGTCCTCACCCACAAAAATGCCTTCTAGCGCACACCCGTCGCGATGAACGCCGCAAGCCGGTCGGTAAACGCCCGCGGCGCCTTGGGCGATATCGCCGCAGCCCCGGTAAGCTCGCCCACGCGCTCGAGCAGCAGCCGAAGCGCGCACTCGTCGCCCGCGACGTGCACCCCCGCAACGCTCTTGAACCGCCCGGCCGTCGCAAGCTGATGATCGTTGCGATGCTCGCCCAGCCGCTGCAGCCGCGGCATCACGATCACCGGCTGGCCAAGCTCGAGCGCCGACAGGATCGACCCCATCCCGCAATGGGCGACCAACAGTTCGGCCTCGCCCTGAAGCGCCCGGAACCGCTCGGGCGCAAAATGCGGCTGCGCGGCGATATGGCGCGGCCGATAGTCCGACGGCCCGATCTGCCCGACCACATCCGTCCGCCCCGCGGCACCGGCCCACTCGTCCACCGCGCGAACCAGCCGGTCGAACGGCAATTGCGTGCCGACCGCAAGCAGGATCACAGCACCCGCCCCCAGAACGCCAGCCCCGGATTGGCCCCGGCCACCTCCTCCCACTGCGTCAGCCACAGGCTCGCCCCGCGCCGCGCCAGCCGGCCCGACATCGACAGCCGCTCGCCATTGGCGATACTGTCGATCCACACCGTCCGGCAGCCGATCAGCCGTCCAAGCCACAGCGCGATCAGCCCCGGAGCAGCGCCGGTGGTGACCACGGCATCCGGCCGAAAACGCGCGATCAGCAAC
>JASLBJ010000289.1 GCA_030146725.1 Sphingomicrobium sp.
ATGGTGCCGATGATCTCCGCGCCGACCGCCCAGGTGAAGGTCTTTCGCCAGATCGGCGTGCTGTCGTAGCTCAGCCGCGTGTAGAGACGCCCGGTGAACGCCTCGAACGCCTCATAGTCGGCGCGCAGCGCTTCGAGCCCGAGCTGAAAGGTGCGGTCGCGCTTGCCGGCGTTTGAGCGGCGGAAGGCGGCGCTGACGCCCTGCTGGGCGGTGCCGAGGACCGCGCTGGCGATCAGCGCGCCTTCGGGCCGGAACATGTTGCGATGGGTCCAGCTGCCCTCGACCCGGAAACCCTCGCCGGTGCCGTAGCCGGCGCTTGCGGCAAGCGTGCGCGGCGGGCCGGCGTCCTGAGTCACCAGCATCGTCACGGTTTCGGTGCCGTCCGGATTGACTACACCGGTGCGCTCCGCCTCGACCGCAATGGTCGAGAACAGGCCGGTGGCGACGAGTGCCTGGCGGAGGTCGTCGACGTCGCGGCTGTCATAGAGCTCGCCGCGGTCGAAGCGGGCGAGCACCTCGACGTGGCCGGCATCGAACGCCAGGTCGCCGGTCGTGCGGAAGCCGCCGAAGCGGGCGCGAGGCCCGACCGTCACCGGTAGCGTGTAGTCGCCGAGGTGAGTCTCGGGGTCGAGCAGCACGTCGCGCTGGCCGACCTGGGCGAACGGATAGCCCTCCTGCGGAAGCACGATCGCGATGTTGGCCTCGGCACCCTGGATGCGCTCTGCGGCAATCGGGTCGCCGGTCTTGAGTGCGAAGTTCTTGCCGATCAAGTCCGCGGGCACGGTCGGCGTGGCGGCGACGGTTACGGTGCCCAGCGTGTAGCGGTCGCCGGGGACGACCGTGAGCACGGCGGTGACCGGCTGTCCGTCGGTCGCGGCACTGCGATCCAGGCGCGTGTCGATCCGCGCATCGTACCACCCCTGGGCATGGAGCATGCGCTGGAGCAGCTTGCTGTCTTCCTCGAGCCGGGCCGACAGCATCGCCTCGTTGGCCGCTTCGCCGTCGCCATCGCGGAGTGCCGAGAGTTCGTCGAACTGATCGTCGAGCGAGACCTCGGTCAGCGCGTCGATCGCTTCCAGCCCGTCGACTTGAACGCCGTAGCGCAGCTCGGGAACGTCCTCCTCGGGCGACGGCTGGGCGAAATCGACCTCGCGCACGTCGAACTGCTCGAGCGGAGGGAGCGGCTGGGCAAGCTCGGGATCGCCGAGCGGCGCCTGCCCGGGCAGTGCAGTGGTCCCGGCGGGGGCTGCGGGCTGGCCGGTCATGCGCTGCTCGAACTCGGCGACGCTCTCGAGCGGCCGCTCGAGCTCGGGATCGCTCTCCGCCGGGATCGGCGGAACCTCGCGCGCGAGCTCGTCATCGCAGATGATCGGTTCGACAACCGGAAGGTTGGCATCGGCGGGCGGCGGCGGCGCGATCTGGCTCTGTCCGGGCGGGCACGGCAGGGACGTCTCCGACTGCTGCTCCTGGGCGAGCTGCTCCTGGGCGAGCGCCGGCGCAGACAGCAGCACGTTGAGCGCGCTTCCGAGCATCAGACCAGCAGTGATCGTCCGATTGTTCACTGGCAACTCGCTAGCGCATCAGGGCGGGGATTGGCGATTCCTACCCCGATCGACCGAATGTGCCTCAAGCGGCACCTTGCCTAACATCTTGTGCAAGTCATCCCTGCTTCGAACAAAATCGGCAACATCGCCAGAGTCATCGCCGATTGTGCTCGCACGGCAACAGAACAGGTCAAATTGCTTGCGAAAGGTTGCCCATGTGACCGTTGAACGGCCTGCCGACTGCCTGCGCCAGTTCACAGGGCCGTCAATCCTGTGTCCCGATCCACGACTCTAATTGCCGATGTTCTGGCCTGCCAAGCTTGAAAGCGCAGCGGGCGCCGCATAATTGGCAGTTCAAGTCCTCAACGCTTCTTACAAGGATCAGGCGTGGCCTCGTTCAAAGACCCTTCTTTTCAAGACCGCGTCGCATCTGCCGGGAAGGCCAAGCAAAAGGCCCTCGACCAGCTGAAGGCGAAGCCTGATGTGGACGAGGGTGAGATGGCCGAGCGGCGCCAGGCGTGGTTGGAGCGAGAGCGGGTCCTGTCCGAAGAGCGCGCCGCCAAGGCCCAGGCCAATGCAGCGGCCAAGGCAGAGAAGGCGGCGCTTAAGGCGGCCCAGCTTGCGGAGCAGGAAGCCGCGGCCGCGCTCAAGGCGGAGCGTCTGAAGCCTGCCAGTGCAGCAGACATGAAAGCTGCACGCGATGCCCGTTATGCCGCTCGCCAGGCGCGCAAATAGTCGACGCCTGTCGCTGAAGCAGTCGCTTATTCGGCACCGGTGCTGTTGCTGAACGCAGTTCCTTAGGCTGGGCTTCAGTCCGCGAGTGCCGATGGAACGCATCCGCGTGATCATCTATGCGCTGGCGACCCTGCGGCGCGAAGTTGCTCCTCGCCGGGGCCTCCCGGGAGAACGTCGATGAACTCCGTGCCGCCCGCCATCGAGCAGAACCCCGATATACGCTTCCTTGGCAAGCTGCTCGGGGACGTCATTCGCGCCGATGGCGGCGAAGCGCTGTTCCAGCGGATCGAATATATCCGCTCCGCCTCGGTCAGCCGTCATCGCGGCCTGGTTGCGAGCGATGCTATCGACCCCGGCCTCGATGCGCTGACGCTCGACGACACGCTCGCCTTCGTGCGCGGCTTCATGCTCTTCTCGATGCTCGCCAACCTCGCCGAGGACCGGCAGGGCGTCGCTGCGGAACCGGGCGCGACCTTTGCCGAAGTGCTCGAGACGCTTCGCGCGGACGGCATTGGCGCACGGGAGGCGGCGGCCCTGCTCGACAAGGCGCTGGTCGTTCCCGTCCTCACCGCCCACCCGACCGAAGTCCGGCGCAAGAGCATGATCGATCATCGCAATGTCATCGCCGAGCTGATGCGGCTGCGCGACATGGGAGCGGTCGAAACGCTCGAGGGCGATCCGATCGACGAAGCGATTCGGCGCCAGATCGCTCTGCTGTGGCAGACACGGTCGCTCCGGCGCGAGCGGCTCTATGTCTCGGACGAGGTCGAGATCGCTTTGTCCTATCTGCGCGATGTGTTCCTGCCGGTGCTGCCGACATTGTATGCGCGCTGGGAGCGGTCGCTCGGGCACCGGCCGGGCAGCTTCGTCCGCCTGGGCAGCTGGATCGGCGGTGATCGCGACGGCAACCCCTTCGTCAACGCCGATTCACTGAAGCTTGCGCTGGCCAAGGCGTCCGAAGCGGTGCTGTCGCACTATCTGAACGAGGTTCACGCGCTCGGAGCCGAACTCTCCATCTCGACTGAACTGGCGAAGATCACGCCCGCGGTCGCAACGCTGGCGGAGCAATCGGGCGATACGTCGCCGGCCCGGAGCGACGAGCCCTACCGCCGTGCACTGAGCGGCATCTACGCTCGGCTTGCCGCGACCTACGCCGCGATCGTCGGTCGAGCGCCGCCGCGCACTTCCGCGCTCGCCGCCGAAGCGTATCCGGACCCGGATGCATTCGCCGCCGATCTTGGCGCCATCTCGGACGGCCTCGGACACCAGGGCGGAGGCAGGCTCAGCCGCCTCATGCGATCCGTGGAGACGTTTGGCTTCCACCTCGCAACCCTCGATCTGCGGCAGAACGCTGACGTCCACGAACGCGTGGTGGCCGAGCTGCTGGCGGTGGCAGGCGTGGAAAAGGATTATCGTGCGTTGGCCGAAGCCGACCGTGTTGCACTGCTCCGCCGAGAGCTGGACAACGGGCGCCTCCTCGCCAGCCCGTTCGCCAACTATTCTGACGAGACGCAATCCGAGCTTCAGATCGTCCACGCCGCCGCCGAGTGCCATCGGATCTTCGGCCCGGCGGCGATCACCACTTATGTCATCTCCAAGGCCGAAAGCGTGTCGGACCTGCTGGAAGTCAACATCCTCCTCAAGGAAGCCGGGCTGTGGCGCGCCGGCGATCCGCCACAAGCAGCGATCATGGCGGTGCCATTGTTCGAGACGATCGGCGACCTGGAAAACGCTCCGGCGGTGATGCGCGACTGGTTCGCGCTGCCGGAAATCGCGGGCGTAAGCGCCAGCCGCACCTACCAGGAAGTGATGGTCGGATATTCCGATTCGAACAAGGACGGCGGCTATTTCACCTCGGTCTGGAGCCTCCACCAGGCGAGCCGCGCCCTTGCCGGCGTGTTCGACGAGGCCGGGATCGGCATCCAGCTGTTCCACGGCCGCGGCGGCGCCGTGGGGCGTGGCGGGGGATCAAGCTTCGCCGCCATTCGTGCCCAGCCCGCTGGCACCGTGCAGGGTCGCATCCGCATCACCGAGCAGGGCGAGGTGATCGCCGCCAAATATGGCACGCTCGACAGCGCCGCCGCCAATCTCGAGGCGATGGCGTCGGCAACCCTGCTCGCCAGCCTGAAGAAGCGTTCGCTCGAGGATCGCGACCGCTTTTCGGCCGCGATGGTCAGGATTTCAGCCGCCGCCTTCGGCACCTATCGTGACCTCGTGTATGACACGGAGGGCTTTCGCACCTTCTTCCGCCAGATCACGCCGATTGCGGAGATTGCGGAGCTGAAGATCGGCTCGCGCCCGGCCAGCCGCACCAAGTCCGATCGGATCGAGGATCTGCGCGCCATCCCCTGGGTCTTCAGCTGGGCGCAAGCGCGAGTGATGCTGCCTGGCTGGTACGGCGCGGGCGAGGGTCTGGAAGCGTTTCCAGACCTGGCGATGCTGCAGGAGATGTACCGGGCGTGGCCGTTCTTCCGCACGTCGCTCGACAATCTCGAGATGGTGCTTGCGAAATCGGACATGGGCATCGCCGCGCGCTACGCTGAACTCGTCGAGGACGCCGAAGCCAGAGCGGTGATCTTCGGTCGGATCACGGATAGCTGGCAGCGGACGCATGACCGCCTGCTCGCGATCAGCGGCCAGTCGCGCCTGCTCGAGAACAATCCGGCGCTCGACGCTTCGATCCGCCTGCGCCTGCCCTATATCGAGCCGCTCAACCTGCTCCAGATCGAGCTTCTGAAGCGCCATCGTTCGGGCGAGACCGATCCCCGCATTCGCGAAGGCATCCAGCTGTCGATCAATGCCACAGCGACGGCGCTTCGCAACTCAGGGTAAGCCGGCGCGAACCGGCGCGGTCGAGAAGCGTGCCTCGCGCGGATCGAGTTCGTGGCCGAGCCGCTCGGTGAGGAGCGCGTAGAGCTCGGGGCGTCGTCCACGGATCCAGCGACGTCCGCTACAGGTCGGCAGGAGTTCGAGGTCGCAATCGGCGATAACCAGGGCGTCCTCGGCCTTGCCGGTCTCGGCCAGGATCCGACCGTACGGATCGATGATCATCGCATTGCCCGTCCGGACCTCGTCGTCGTCGAGCCCAACGCCGTTGCTGAACAGCAGAAAGTAGCCGTTGTCGTGCGCTCGGGCCGGAAGCCAGCGCAACAACCATTCCCGGCCCTTGGGGCCGCGGAACTCGGCCTCGATTGCCGCCGCATCGACGCCGCGATTGTGCCACAGCGCGGGATCGATCGGCCCCAGCGCATGCGGGCTGCGCGAGCGGGTGCCGCCGGTCTGATGCGGGGCGAGCACGATGTCGGCACCCAGCAAGGCCGTCGCCCGGGCATTCTCGACGATGTTGTTGTCGTAGCAGATCAGGATTCCGAGCCGCACGCCCCAGGATGTGTCGAAGACGGTGTAGGAGTCGCCGCTGGCGATGTGGGCATGTTCGAAGGAATGCAGCTTGCGGTGGCGGTGGACCGCGCCATCCGGCAGGCAGACGACGTAGCTGTTGAACAGCCGCCCGTCGTCGCCGCGCTCGATCAGCCCCGCACCGATGCCCATGTCATGGGTCCGTGCGAGACCCGCGAGGCGCGTGGTCGAGGGTCCGTCCGGAACCGCTTCGGCGAGCGACTCCAGGGCAGGGCGATCGAGGTTGCGAACGTGCCAGTAGCCGGTGATGCACATCTCCGGGAAAGCAAGGATGCGCGTGCCGGCCGCGGCCGCCTCGGCGGCGAAGCGCTCGATGAGCGAGAGATTGTGGGCCTTGTCGCCGGCACGGTGCGTGAACTGCACTGTGCCGCATCGGATCGTGGTCAAAGTCGTGCGCTCCCGGACCGTTTTGCGTCAGCCGCGATGTCGATGGTCGTCAGACTTTGACGAACCATCCCCGTCGCCGCAGATAATTCATGCAGGCCCAGATAAACAGCATGTAGATGAGCACCGGGATGAGCGATGCGAGTTGATCGCCCAGTGCCCCTCGTACTGCTCTGAAGGGCAGCAGAAGCACGTCCCAGCCGGGCATGTCCGCGGTGACCATATGCAGGGTATATGCGGCGATGGCGTTGCTTCCGAACGGCACGGCGACGGCGATCAATGCCCGTGTCCCCGGGCCGGGTTCCTGCTCCCGATCGAGCCAGGCGTGCAGTCCGGCGAGAGCGAGGATCGTGATGCCGCAGGTCACGAGCACGAAACTGCTCGACCACAGGTCCTTGACGATCGGGAAGAAGACGCTCCAGCACAAGCCGGTGACGAGCAAAGCGGTGCCCGCCAATCCAAGCGTGCGAATCCGCGAAGACCGGGTGCCGCGAGAGAGCAACTCGCCGACTGCAACGCCGATCAGGCCGTGGGCGATCGCAGGGAGCGTACCGAGCACGCCTTCCGGATCATAGCCTTGCGGCCCCTCGACGTAACGATGATTTCCAAGCAGCAAACGGTCGACGGCTGCCCCGAAGTTCTCGCCTTTCACGTCGAGATTGCTCGCAGCGCCGTCGAAGCCGGGCAGCAGCAATAACGGCCAGTACAGCACCAGGATCGCGGCAGCTGTCGCGAGCCGGACCTTTGGCCCCAGCGTCAGGAACATCAGGGCGCAGGCTCCGTAAACCAGGCCAATCCTCTGAAGTACGCCAGGCAGCCGCCAGTCGCGTCCCTCGAACTCGGCGAACCAATAGAGGTTCGAGAGGACGAACCCGAGCAACACCAGGCGAAACGTCCGGGCTGTAATCTGCGTGGCAAGCTCGGCAGTGGGGCGGGCCTGCGCGAGGGACAGCGGGATCGCGACGCCCATCATCATGAGGAAAGCCGGGAACACCAGGTCCGCGAACGTCAGTCCCTGCCATGGCACGTGCAGCAACATCGGGTAGACCGCGGCGTCGGCGCTCCACTTCATGTTTGCGGCGGAATTGACGAGGATCATTCCCGCGACGGCCAGGCCGCGAAGCACATCGAGTGAGGCGAGTCGCAGAATAACCTCCTTGTGAGTCATCGTCGATCAGAGGGCAGGGGTACGAATATCATGAGTGGCCCAGCTTGTATTCCAGCGCACTGCGCAGGGGCGAATTCCTAAGGTCCCAGCGGTGTGAACGTGAAGCGCCGAATGACAACTTCTGCGGGGAGATCGTTGTCGGGCACGGCGCCCCTGAACAGCCATAGATTGAGCCGCACTTTCTCGTTTCCGGGTCGTGGCACGCCGCGCGTAAAGCGGTGACGGGAAACGACCCGTGGTTCCGATCCGCTGTTTGCGGCAAGCTCGGATATCTGACAGTCGACCACGCCGGGTGCCCAGCGGAACGACATGGTCCAGCCGGCCGAGTTTTCCGGCAGCGGAAAGCGGTGGACGAGGTGCTCCAGTTCGGCCGGCTGGAGAGCACACTGAAGGTTGTCGAGCCGTCCATCGTTCCAGCGTGAGAGCTCGATGTCGATTTCCCGGTGCTGGTCTTCGGGATCGCGGTCGTAGGTGAACAGCCCGAGGACGGCATTGCCCGGGATGTTCGTCGCGCCGCCCGCGACCTCGAAACTGTATGTGCCGTACCCGAGCGAATCGAACGAGGCGACTTCCGTCGACCGCCACTTGCCTGCCCGTTTGACGATCTTGAGGTGAAGCTGCCCATCACGATCGACGTAGACGTCATCGGTGCGGCCGGAGAAGCGATTGGGACCGGGCCCGACCGGCTGCGGCTCGTGTTTGACGGCCCATTTGTAGCCCGACCATTGCAGGTGCCGACCGCGCTCGGGTGCGTCGCCGACCGTCTGGCAGCCGGTCGAAAGCAACATGGTTGCGGCTAGGCCGACTAGCCTGATTGAAGTTTTCATCGCCTGTCTCCGCTATCTACACCCATCTGGATCAGGCCGCGCTCGCTTCGGCATGGCGCACGATCAGCTCACAGATCCGATGCGTCTCAAGGATGTCGTGCGACGCCACGGGCCGGTTCTCCAGAACGGCATCGAGGACGTCGGCGATCATGCCTTCGAACCCGCGCTGGAGCGAAACGGCGGCCCAGTCGTCACGACGCGAACGTACTTCGGCACCATCGTAATCAATCGTGTCCGACATGTTCAGGACCGCGTGCCTGCCGTGCCCGCCGACGAGCTCGAGTTTCTCTTCGTCGAGCCCGGCATTGCGGTTCATCATGCCGATGGCCTTGTGCTCTGGCGATGAGAGCAGCAGCAGGATCGATGTCAGTCTGCCATCCCGCATGGTGGTCTCGACGGACAGCTGTGGGCTCGTGGCAGGGGAGAGAAAGCGTAACGTGTCGATGACATGGATGAAGTCGTCGAACACCGTTTCGCGAGGCGTTGAAGGCTCCTGCCGGCGGTGCTTGTGCATCAGCAGAGTATCGTGAGGAATGCCCCGCAGCCCGACGTAAGGCGGTGCGTGCCGTCGATTGAACCCGACGATAAGCGGACGCTCGGCGCGTTCTGCAGCGGCGACGAGCTGGGCGACGGTATCGAAATCGTCGGCCAGCGGCTTGTCGACGAAGACCGCAATGCCCTGCTGCAGGAGCCGCTCGACGATCCCTGCATGCGCGGCGGTCGCGGTGTGGACGAAGGCCGCGTTGAACCGGCCTGTATCCAGCGCGTGGTCAAGATCCTGGTGGAGGCCGGTAATGCCGTAAGCAGCTCCGGTCGCCGCAAGCACTGCGGCATCGCGCGTGACGAGATGCAGATCGACATCGGCGCGCGCCGTGAGCACGGGGAGGTACGCCTTTCGCGCGATGCTGCCGATGCCGATCATCACTATGCGCATGGGGCGACGTTCCACGGCTTCGAACTGCCGTGACCCTGGCTGCTGTTTTGCGCTCACCGCAGGATGTGCAGGACGCCGGCATCCAGGCGAGCAAAGCCGGATGAGCTCGCGACCAGAGCTGGCTCGTCGATCCGCGCACTGTCGACGAGCTGCACGCGGAAACGATCCTGGAGCGCCTGGCACGAACGGATGTTTGCGCTTCCCCCCAATGCTTGCGAGATTGCCGACGGGAGGGGGACGTCGTCTGCAGCGTTCTCCTGCACCGCCTGGCTGAGCTGAGGCGCCGGCGACCCGCCAGCGAGAGCAGCGCGGATTTCCTCCGCGACCAGGTCGGCGACAGGCCCGAGCACAACCTGCGCCGCATTGGCCGATGGGCGGATGATCCCACGTGAGCCGAGCGAGGTCAGTGCGGCGTCGTCGATTGCCGACTGATCAGCGACAATCAGGCGCAGACGCGTGGTGCAGGCATCGACGCTGGTGACGTTGGCGGGGCCACCGAGCGCGGCGACAAAGGCCGTGCCGCGCTCGGTGCCCGCGGACACGGCGGCAGGGTTGACGGCGTCGCTTTGTCCGCGCCCCGGCGTCGCCAGATCGAACCTGCGGATGAAGAAGCGGAACAGGCCATAGTATAGCAGGGCGTACACGGCGCCGATCGGGAGCAGCAGCCATGGGCGGGTGGATAGGCCGAAGTTGAGCACATAATCGAACAGCCCGGCGGAGAAGCCGAAGCCGAGCTTTACGCCAAGGAAGTTCATCAGCGCCATCGAGATGCCGGTCAGCAGGGCGTGCATTACGTACAGCAACGGCGCCAGGAACATGAACGTGAACTCGATCGGCTCGGTCACGCCGGTCAGGAAGCTCGTGAACGCCAGGCTGAAGAGCAAGCCACCCACCGCCTTGCGGCGTTCGGGACGGGCCTCGTGATACATCGCCATGCAAGCGGCCGGCAGGCCGAACATCATGACCGGAAAGAAGCCCGACATGAACGCACCGGCGTCCGGATCGCCGGCGAAGAAGCGGCGAAGATCGCCCGTCGCGGTCCCGTACTCGCCGATCACGAACCAGGCGACATTGTTGATGATGTGGTGCAGGCCGGTAACCACCAGCAGCCGGTTGAGGACGCCATAGGCGAACAGCCCGATCTCGCCCGAGCTGACGATCGCCCGGCTCGAGGCATCCAGCGCGGCGCTGATATGCGCGTAGCCATAGCCGATCAGCGCAGCGAGCAGCAGTCCGGCGAATCCGCTGGCGATCGGAACGAACCGGCGTCCACCGAAAAAGGCGAGATATTCGGGCAAGGCGATCGTGGCGAAACGATTGTAGAACTTGCCGCCGATCAGGCCCGACAAAATGCCGATCGGCACTTCCAGCCGGTCGATCTGGCCCAATGTCCAGTTCTTGGCTGCGAGCGCGGCCGCAGCTTCGGGCAGCCCGGTCCCGACGTCGGCGGGGGCGACGAGAAAGGTCTGGGCTCCGTTGGTCGTGATCAGGTAGCAGGTGACGCCGGCAAGCGCTGCTGCGCCGTTGCCGTCACGAGCGAAGCCGACGGCTACGCCGATCGCAAAGAGTATCCCGAGGTTGTCGAAGATCGCCGCGCCGGCAGCGGAGATGAAGGCGATGTCGAGCAGGTCGGGCTGGCCGAGGCGGAGCAGCAGTCCGGCAACCGGGAGCACCGCAATCGGCAGCATGAGCGCTCTGCCGAGCGGCTGGAGCTTTTCGAACAGGCGCTTCATTGCGTCGAACCTCCGAACGCGCGGGCGAGTGTCCGGACCTCGGCCGCGGACGTGCATTGGAGCGCTTGTGCCGCATGGGCACGGGCGTCGGCCAGGGTCAGCGTGCGGACGATCGCCTTGCCCTCGGCGACGAAGCCCGGAACGGACGACAGTTCGGTGACGCCGAGGCCGACGAGGATCGGCAGCGCCGCCGGATCCGATGCCAGCCCGCCGCACACCCCGACCCAGCGGCCCGACGCTGCGCCAAGACGGCACGTCTCGGCGATCATGCGGAGCACGGCCGGATGCATCGCATCGACACCCGTGGCGACTGAGGGGTTTCCGCGGTCCATGGCGAGCACGTATTGCGTCAGGTCGTTGGTGCCGATCGACAGGAAGTCGGCTTCCCGGGACAGCAGGTCGGCGGTTGCAGCCGCTGCCGGTGTCTCGACCATGACCCCTATTTCGACGGTCTCGGGCATGTCGAGTTCGCCGCGCACTCGCTCGACGATCGTCCGGACGGCGCGGATCTCCTCGACGCTCGCCACCATCGGTATCATGATCCGGCACTGCGCGGCGGGGCGGACGCGCAGGATGGCGCGGATCTGTGTCTCGAGGAGATCGGGATACGCGAGGCCAACCCGGATGCCCCTGAGTCCCAGCGCAGGGTTCTCCTCGCCGGTCATGGGAATGTAGGCGGCCGGCTTGTCGCCACCGATGTCGAGCAGCCGGACGAGCACTGGCCGACCGGGGAGCGCATCCGCAATTGCCTGGTATGCGGCGTATTGCTCGTCTTCAGACGGCGGTTCCGTGCGGCCGAGGAACAGGAATTCGCTGCGGACGAGACCAGAGCCTTCGGCGCCTTGCGCGGCGGCGTTCACGGCGTCCTCGACACTGCCGACATTTGCGCAAAATTCGATGCGAACGCCGTCCGCGGTGCGGCACTCGTCGCCGGCAGCAGCGCGGGCGGCGGTTCGACGGGTCTGACGCTGGGTGATCCGCTCGCCAAAGGCTTCCGCGACCTGCGTCGACGGCGCGAGGGTGACATGTCCCGCGTCGGCATCGAGGAGCAGGGCAGTGCCGTCTTCGATGGTCGTAAGTGGTCCGCCCATGGCGACGAGCGCCGGAATGCCCATGCCGGCGCACAGGATGGCAACATGCGACGTCGGGCCGCCGCGAGCGAGGCAGATGCCGGCCAGGCCGGAATCCGCGAGCGCGACGAGTTGTGACGGCATCAGGTCGTCGGCGATGAGGATCGCACCCGGCGGGATCGTGTTGCCGTCGTCCGGCTTGCCCGAAAGCATCGCGAGGACTTGCCGTTCGACGTCGGTGAGATCGGCAGTGCGCTCGATCACGTGCGCGTTGCCGGTCTGCAGCAGCGTTTCGACTTGCTCCCGCACTGCACTGCGCCAGGCGAATCCAGCGCTCATGCCCGATACAATGCCGGTTTCGGCAGCAGCGACGAGTTGGGGGTCGTCAAGCAGCGCCAGATGGGCGTTCATGATTCCGGCGACGGTGCCGCTGCCGGATCTGGCACGAGCCTCGATCCGCTGGCGCACCGCGGCGCGCGCGGCCGCAAGGGCGGCGCGTTCGGTAGCCGCGTCGCCGCCGTCGCGCACCACCGCGATCGACGCTTCGCGCAGTATTGAGGCGGGGCCGATGGCAAGGCCGGGCGACGCGACGATGCCGCGGATTTGATCCGGCCCGAGCGCACTTGCCGGCTCCGCCGCCAATGGACCGGGTGCAAGGCCGCTGCCCTCGTCCATCTGCGAGCCCAGCAATGCGATCATCGCTGCAATCGCGGCGGCGGCGTCGTCCCCGCGCGCTTCGACGGTGACTTGATCGCCGAACCGCGTTCCGAGTGCGAGCAAG
>JASLBJ010000121.1 GCA_030146725.1 Sphingomicrobium sp.
CTTGCGGCGCTGCTCGCCGGCAAGGTGGAGCCGGCGCCATCGACGGTCGCCGTGCTGTCGGGGGGCAACATCGACCCCGAGCTTCACGCCCGGATCGTCGGGTGAAGGGCCTAAGCCGCGGCGGTGCGGTAGGTGCCGGGCTCGACGTGCACCGGGCTCGACCGCTCGACAGTCCTGGTCAGCGCTTCAAGCTCGGCGGCAAGCGTCTGCAGCTCGGCGGCAAGGGCCTTGGGGTCGACATCGGCGAGGCCTGCGGAAGCGTCGAGCAGGCTTTCGAGCATCATCGCGATGCACGGCAGGATCGTCTCCTCGATCCGCTCGAACGCCTCGTCGAGGCGCGCCTGCTGGTCGCTCACCGCCATTGCGGCACTATGGAGCAATAGCGGTTAAGCCTTGGTGAAAGGAACCGGGCCCTTGGAAAGCTCTAGCTCGACCGCAATGGCGCTCGCCGTGATCGCGTCCTTCCTGCTGGCGATCGGCGGCGTGCGGCTGATGCTTCGGCGGGAGACTCGGAGCCGCGGCGCGCTGATGCTCGTCGCAGCGGCCGTGTTGATGGCTAACGTCCTGATTTGGACCTTATAGGCTGACGCTTGGGGTCGGTCGCGAGGCGCATGTCGAGGTAATCGTCGACGCTCTTCATCAGCTGCTCGAGCTCGCTTGCGAAGAAGTGGTTGGCGCCCGGGATCGTGTCGTGATGGATGGTGATGTGCTTCTGGGTACGAAGCTTGTCGACCAGCTTCTGCACGGCGCCCGGGGTCACCACCTCGTCGGCCTCGCCCTGGATGATGATTCCCGACGACGGGCAGGGGGCGAGGAAACTGAAGTCGTACATGTTCGCCGGCGGCGCGATCGAGATGAAGCCCTTGATCTCCGGCCGCCGCATCAGCAGCTGCATGCCGATCCAGGCACCGAAGCTGACGCCCGCGACCCAGGTCGTCTCGGCCTCTGGGTGGATCTGCTGGACCCAGTCGAGCGCGCTTGCCGCGTCCGACAGCTCGCCGATGCCGTTGTCGAAAATGCCCTGGCTCTTGCCGACCCCGCGGAAGTTGAAGCGCAGCGTCGCGAAGCCGCGCCGGACGAACGTCTGGTAGAGCAATTGCACCATCTTGTTGTTCATCGTACCGCCGGCCTGCGGGTGCGAGTGGAGCACCATCGCGACGGGTGCGCGGGGGCGGGTGCCGGGGTGGAACCGGCCTTCGAGGCGGCCTTCCGGACCGGGGAAAATCACTTCAGGCATGGCTGTTCGGTGCTCGCATCAGGGATTCGGCGCCGGCTCGCGGGTGCGCCGCAGCGGCGGCTCCTATATAGGGGTGGGGCTTGAACTGGCAATCGACAGGAACTCAACGGCTTTGACGCGCACCGGGCGGATCTATCTCGATCATGCGGCAACGACGCCGGTGCTGCCGCAAGCGCGGGCGGCGATGGCGGAGGCACTTGGGGCCTGGGCCAACCCGAGCTCGCCGCATGGCGAGGGTCGCACGGCCCGGGCTGCGCTGGAGGAGGCGCGGCGGGGGATCGCTCGGGCGCTCGGGTGGAGCCATGACGTCATCCTGACCTCGGGGGCGACCGAAGCGATTGCGCTTGCCGGCGCGCGCGCGAAGGTGCCGGGGCGGGTGGTCGGGGCGACCGAGCATGACGCCGTGCCGGCGGCGATGGGGCGGGCGAGGCTGGTTGGAGTCGATGCAGACGGGCTGGTCGACATGGCTGCGCTCGATGCGGCGCTGGCCGGCGACCCGGCGCTGGTCGCGATCCAGCACGTCAACAATGAGACGGGCGTGATGCAGCCGCTTGGGCGCATCGCGGAGCGGGTGCGGGCGGCGGGGTCGCTGCTGCTTGCCGATTGTGCGCAGAGTGCCGGCAAGCTGGCTTTGCCCGACGCGGACCTGATCGCGGTGTCGGCGCACAAGCTTGGCGGGCCGCCGGGTGTCGGGGCGTTGCTGGTGCGCGATCCGGGACGATTGCGGGCGAGCGGCGGGCAGGAGCGGGGGTATCGGCGGGGGACCGAGAATCAGCCGGCGGCGGCTGGGTTTGCCGGGGCGCTCGAGTCGGGTGCCTGCGCGAGTGCGATGGTGCGGTTGACAGAGCTTCGCAGCAAGCTCGACCAGGCGATTGAAGATGCTGGCGGAATTGTCGTTGCGGCGGGCAGCGAGCGGATTGCGACGGTTGGCGCTTATGCAATGCCCTGTGTGGCGAGCGCGAGCCAGTTGGTGCAGCTCGACCTGGCCGGGATTGCAGTCTCGGCGGGGAGTGCCTGCTCGTCGGGATCCATGAAGCCGAGCCGGGTACTTGCCGCGATGGGGCTGGAGCCGGACATTGCGGCAAGCGTGATCCGGGTCAGCTTCGGGCCGCACACAAGTGAGCCGGAGATCGAGCGGTTCGTGGCCGAGTGGACGCGCATCCGTCAGCGTGCCAGCCGCAGCGCCGCATGACCTACCTCGATTATCAGGCGACGACGCCGGTTGCGCCCGAAGTGGTCGAGGCAATGCGGCCGTGGGCGGAGGAGCATTTCGCGAACCCGCATTCGCCCTCGCGAGCAGGCCGCGAGGCGGCGGCGGCGATTGCGGCGGCGCGCGGGCAGGTGGAACGTGCGATCGGGTTGGCGGACGGGGGCGTGGTGTTCACCGGCAGCGCGACCGAGGCGCTGAACCTGGCGATCAAGGGGACGATGGAGAAAGCGCCGCGTGGCCGCGATCGTATCGTCACGGTCGCGACCGAACATGCGGCGGTGCTCGACTCGTGCGAGTGGCTCGAGGGCCGGGGCTATGACGTCACGTACCTTGATGTGCGCCCGGACGGGCTGCTCGACCTTGAGCGGCTTCGCGCCGCGCTGAACGAGCGAGTGGCGCTTGTCGCGGTGATGCTGGTGAATAATGAGATTGGCGTCGTTCAGCCGGTTGGGGAAGCCGCGGCCATTGCTCATGAAGTTGGGGCATTGATGCTGTGCGATGCGGTCCAGGGGCTTGGGCGGGTCACTCTTCCGGACGGTCCCGATCTTGTCGCCGTATCGGCGCACAAGGTGCATGGGCCCAAGGGCATCGGGGCTTTGTGGATGCGCGATGGAGTCGAGCCTGCGCCGCTGATCCATGGCGGCGGGCAGGAGCGGGGGCTGCGTTCGGGGACGCTGTCTCCGGCACTGTGTGCGGGGTTCGGGGCGGCTGCGAGGCTGGCGTCGATACAGCAGGAGGCGGATCGGGCGCATGTGGAGGGGCTGTGGCGGGCGGCGCTGGCGGCGCTCGGGCCGGGGTGGACCATCAATGGCAGCACCGACCAGCGTTATCGCGGCAATCTCAACATTCGCGGCGAGGGGCTCGACGCGACGCGGCTGATCGGCGAGTTGCGGGATATCGCTTTCTCGCTTGGGTCAGCCTGTGCGAGCGGGTCGGGGCGCCCGAGCCATGTGCTTCGGGCGCTTGGGGCTTCGGCGAGGGAAGCGCGGGCATCGATCCGGATTGGCTTCGGGCGCTACACAAGCGATGCGGAACTGGTCGATGGGTGCCGCCGGATTGCCGCGGCTGCGCAGGCCCAGCAAGGGCTTGCGGCATGACTCTGGTACGCTTTCACAAGGCCGACGGGACGCTTGACGCCGAAGTCGAGGGCCAGGCGGGCGATCGCCTGCTCGATGTCGCGTGGGCCGCGCGCCAGCCACTCGAAGGCGCGTGCGAGGGGGTGATGGCCTGTTCGACCTGTCACGTCATCGTCGAAGCGGCGGATTTCGAGCGCCTTCCCCCCGCGGGCGAGGAGGAGGAGGATCTGCTCGATCTTGCTGCGCACGCGACGCGGACGTCGCGGCTGGCGTGTCAGATCATGCTGAGCGAGGCGCTCGAGAGGCTGAGTGTGCGGATACCGCCGGCGTCGCGCAACTGGATGGGGCGCTAGGAGCGGGTTGAGAAACGCGCACGTTTCTTCCATATGCCTGATCGGGAGTCGGGCGGACGGGGTCGTCGCCAACCTGGTCAGGTCCGGAAGGAAGCAGCCACAACGATTTCGCCCCGGGTCGTTCCGGCTCCTACCCATAAGCCGCCGAGCGCAGCGAAGCAGCGCGCAGAGCCGGCGAATGGCGGACGGCCTGCGGGCAGAGCCCGACAGGACCGACGGCGCGGATTTACTCCGCGGCGGCCCTTACGGGGGATCGCGGTAGATTGCGTGTCCCACACCTCCTAAACCACCCGCGATGACCGACGACGAATCACCCGGCCTCGGCCTCGACCTGCCGGAAGCGCCGCCGCCTGCGCTCGCCCCGAGCACCCCGTACCGAGTCCTCGCCCGCAAGTATCGCCCGCAGTCCTTTGCCGAGCTGATCGGGCAGGATGCGATGGTCACCACGCTTGCCAATGCGATTGCGCGCGGGCGGATTGCGCATGCGTTCCTGCTCACGGGGGTGCGCGGGGTCGGCAAGACCTCGACCGCTCGGCTGATTGCCAAGGCGCTCAACTGCGTCGGGCCGGACGGGCAGGGGGGGGCGACGATCAGCCCGTGCAATCAGTGCGAGCCGTGCCGGGCGATCGCCGAGGGGCGCCACATCGACGTGATCGAGATGGACGCGGCGTCGCACACCGGTGTCGACGACGTGCGCGAGATCATCGAGGCGGTGCGCTACGTGTCGGTCAGCGCGCGCTACAAAGTCTATATCATCGACGAAGTGCACATGCTGTCGAAGAATGCGTTCAATGCGTTGCTCAAGACTCTTGAGGAGCCGCCTGAGCATGTGAAGTTCCTGTTCGCGACCACCGAAGTGGCCAAGGTGCCGGTCACGGTCCTGTCGCGCTGCCAGCGCTTCGACCTGCGCCGGATCCCCGCCGACAAGCTTGCGGCGCACTTTGGCGAGGTTGCCCGGGCGGAAGGCGTTACAGCCGAGCCGGAGGCGATGGGGATGATCGCGCGGGCGGCCGAGGGCTCGGCGCGCGACGGGCTGTCGAT
>JASLBJ010000123.1 GCA_030146725.1 Sphingomicrobium sp.
GGGCATCAGGGGAGCAAGGCGTGGATCAGCAGCAGCAGGGGCAACGCGGCGGAACGACCGCGGCTTATGTGATCGTCACCTGCCTGTTCTTCGCCTGGGGGTTCATCACCTCGCTGATCGATCCGCTGGTTGCGGCGGTGAAGGGCATCTTCAGCCTGTCCGACGTCGAGGCGCAGCTCAGCGCGTCGGCCTTCTTCATCGCTTACGGCGTGATGAGCTTCCCGGCCGCCGTGCTGCTGTCGCGGCGCAAGGCAGTTCCGACCGTACTGATCGCGCTCGGGCTGATGATCGTCGGCTGCCTGGTGATGCTGTGGGCCGCCAACATCGCGCAATATTCGCTGGTGCTGCTCGGCCTGTTCGTGCTCGCCAGCGGGATCACCATTCTCCAGGTCGCCGCCAACCCGCTTGCGGCGGCGCTCGGCCGGCCTGAAGGCAGCCACTTCCGCCTGACGTTTGCGCAGGCGTTCAACAGCTTCGGCACTTTCATCGGCCCGTTCCTCGGCTCGGTGCTGTTCCTCAAGGGCGTCGAGGTCAAGGAAGGCACCGTCGTCACCGAAGCGGTTCGTAACGAGTCGCTGGCGGGCATCGACCAAGCCTTTTTCTGGATCGCGGGCCTGATCCTGCTCATCGCCATCCTCATCTGGGCGGGGCGAAAGACGATCACCGCCGCCGCTCCGACCCCGCCGGCCGAAACCGCGCAGCGCGGCATCGCGGCCACGTTCCGCGACGCGGTCTCCTCGAAGTGGGCGCTGCTCGGCGGTGCCGCGATTTTCCTCTACGTCGGGGCGGAAGTTGCGATCGGCACGCAGATGGCGCTGTTCCTCAACGACGACGACGTCTGGGGCGTACCGTTGCAGGATGCCGGCAAGCTCGTCAGCCTCTACTGGGGCGGCGCGATGGTCGGCCGGCTGGTCGGCTCGGCCCTGCTCACGCGCGTCCCCGCACCGCAATTGCTCGCCGTGTTTACCGGGCTGGCGGCGCTGATGTGCCTGTACGTGTTCGCGGTCGGCGGCGTGTCGTCGGGCTATGTCGCGCTATCGATCGGCCTGTTCAACTCGATCATGTTCCCGGTCATCTTCACCATCACGCTTGAGCGCTCGACCGCATCGGAGGAAGCGACCTCCGGCTTCCTGTGCTTCTCAATCGTCGGCGGCGCGGCAATCCCGCCGCTGGTCGGGCTGGTATCGGGCGCGACCAGCTATATGACCGCGTTCATCGTTCCGGCGATCTGCTACGGCTTGCTGCTCGCCTTCGCGATCGCTTCGCGCGGCGCAAAGGTGAAGCTCCGCGACGAGCCCGCGGCCGCCGCGATTCACTAGGCCCACCTTCCACTAGGCCGGGGCACTAGGCCCGGCCGGCGATCTCGCGTTCGATGAAGTCGCTGGCGGAGGGCAACGTTGCCGCCGCCGCCGCATAGGAAGCGCGCAGCTCGGCCATCGCCCCGAGCAGCTGCGCCTCGGGCAAGGCATCGGCCAGCGGGTCGTGAGCCCCGGGCAGAAGCCCCTGGCCGAGCATCACCGCAACCCAGCTCGGGGTATCGAACAGCTCGTCATTGTAGCGGAACACGCGGCCTCGCGTCGCGAACAGGTCGAGCTTGTGCTGCAGGCTGTCGGGCACCGCCATGGTTCGCACATGGTCCCAGAACGGCCCCGACCGCCGCGTCGCCTTGTAGTGGAGGATGATGAAGTCGCGAATGGGGTCGTAGCTGTCGACCATCAGCCGGTTGTACTCGTCGCGCTCGATCGATGAAAAACCGCGGTCGGGGAACAGCCCGAGCAGTTTCTGGATGCCGCGCTGGATCAGGTGAATCGACGTCGATTCGAGCGGTTCAAGGAAGCCCGACGAAAGCCCGATCGCGACCACGTTCCCGTCCCACGCACGAGCGCGCCGCCCGGCCTTGAACCGCAGCCGGTTGAACCCGCCAACGGCCTTGCCGTCGAGCCCCTCGACCAGCAGCCGCTCGGCTTCCTCGTCGTCCATATGTGCGCTCGAATAGACGTGGCCGTTGCCGGTCCGGTGCTGGAGCGGAATGCGCCACTGCCAGCCGGCCGGCCGCGCCGTCGAGCGCGTGAACGGCAACAAGGGCTCGGTCCGCTCGGACGGCACCGCGATCGCGCGGTCGCACGGCAGCCAGTGGCTCCAGTTCTCGAACGGCACCCCCATCGTCTCGCCGAGCAACAGGCTGCGAAAACCCGAGCAGTCGATGAACAGGTCGCCCTTGACCCGCCGGTCGTCGTCGAGCTGCACCGTTTCGACCAGCCCGCTCTCGGAGTTGCGCTCGACGTGGCTGATCCGCCCTTCGATCCGCTCGGCCCCGCGCGCTTCCGAATAACGACGCAGAAACCCGGCATAGAGGCTCGCATCGAAGTGGAATGCATAGGACATCGCCGCCAAGGGCGAGTCCGGATGCGGCACCGGCCGCGCAAAGCGGTGCTTCGACGCTGCTACCGCCGACATCGTGTAATCCGCAAGCGGCCCGACCGCGGCTGCGGCGCGGTGCTTGAGCCACAGATGATAAAAGTCGATCCCGTCGACCGGGCGGCCGATCTTGCCGAACTGGTGGAAGTAGCGCTGGCCGTCCTCGACCCAGCCGGCGAACTCGATCCCGAGCTTGTAGCTGGCCTTGGTCTCGCGCAGGAAATCGGCTTCGGCGATCCCGAGCATTTCGTTGAACTCGAGGATCGGCGGGATCGTGCCTTCACCGACACCGACGGTCCCGATCGCTTCGGATTCGATCAGGACGATTCGGCAGCCGCTCGGGGCGAGGAAGCGCGCCATGGCGGCCGCCGTCATCCAGCCCGCTGTCCCGCCGCCGACGATGACGATCCGGCGAACCGGCCTGGCGTTCATATACCCTCCCGCGCCGCCCCAGGCGACGGACCCTCTTTAGGGCCTGCGGTGAGGAACCCAATCCTGCAGGTTGCACGAAGGACCGGGAATGATGCCGCCTGGCTCGAGCCCGCGGACGCGGTCGCCGCGGCACAATTGCGATCCATTGAGTTCGACGATCACCGTATTGAACGGGCTCAGCGCTGGACAGGCCGACTGGAGCTGGCTGACGTAGATCGTTCGCCCGCTTCCGTACGCCACGGTGCGCGCGTCGATCACGCGGACATTCTGGTTGCCGAAGGTCGAGATGCAGGTTTGCGGGGGACCGATCACGCGCCCGGCAAGCTCGCGGACGAAGCCGGGGTCGACCTGTGGCCCGCGCACCTCATTGGCGCTGCACCCGGCAAGAGCCAATCCAGCAATCAGCACGATCGAACGCATCACAGCTCTCCTCGTCGCATCAACGCCCGAGGGGCGCTGCGGGTGCAAACCTAGCTTCGCCTTGATGAACGGCAGTTGTCACGGATTGCCCGGCGCATGGTCGAAGCGCTGCGCCTGGTACCATCCAAGCGGATGCGGCGGTGGCGCGTGCCCCGGCGGCAGCGGCAAGCCCGAGACGCTCTGGAAATAGGCGACCGACGCGTCGCGCCACCATTGCGCTTCCTGCCGCTGGATGCCGAGGAACGCCGTCACCTCGGCATGGCGCTCGGCATCGACCAACGGCCGCAGCGAGGCCCAGCGCGCCTGCATCCCCGCAACGCCTGCAACACCGCGGTCGTAGCGCCCGACCAGCTCGTCCCACAGCGACCGTCCCGACCGCATGCGGTGGCTCCACGGCAGATGGTGGAACCACAACAACAACTCCTCCGGCACCCGGTCAGGATCGGCGAGGGTCCGCTCAAGCTCCGGCGCATATTGCGCGACCGCGTTGCTGCCGCTCGCAGTCCGGTCGAAGCCGATGCCCTTTCGGTCGGCGCGGTGATAGTAAGCCGGGTTCCAGCTCGGCGTCGACAGGTCGGACACCCATGGCGCGGGTCCATAATGATGGCCCGTCCCCATCAGATGCGCGAGCCCGAGCGGGGTCATGTAATCGACCGCCGCTTCGCGCGACGCCATCATCATCTGGACCACGGGAGTAACCAGGCGCGGGTCGTTGCCCCATGTCTGGCGCACCCACTCGTCGGCGATCCCCGCCGGCGACGCCGACGGATTCCACGCCAGCCGCCCGAACGCATACCAGTTCGCCTGGTCGAAGTGGGACCCGCTCCAGTTGCGGTCGCTGCCAGTGTTGGCAACGCCGGCAATCGCCTGCAGCGAGTTGGTCACGCGAGAGCCGGCGACAGGCCGGTAGGTGCGCGCCTGAAGCGCCTCCGACCACATCGGCGCGAGGTACGCGAGGTGGGTTGCAAAGCCGAGATATTCCTTGGTGATCTGCACTTCGATTCCCAGCCGGCTGCGCGGCATCGCGCCGAACAAGGGATGGAACGGCTCGCGCGGCTGGAAGTCGATCGGGCCGTTCTTGATCTGAACGATGACGTTGCGGCGGAACCGGCCGTCGAGCGGCTTGAACTCGTCATAGGCCTGTGCGGCGCGATCGGCGCTGGCCGAGGTGGTCGAATAGACGAACGCCCGCCACAGCAGCACGCCGCCGTG
>JASLBJ010000154.1 GCA_030146725.1 Sphingomicrobium sp.
TGGCCCGACGACGACCGCCCAGCTCCAGCCGACCACGACTGTGCAGACACCGCCCCGCACGAGCACCGTGCCGGCGGCCCGCACGAGCACCGTCGCGCCGCCCCGCACGGGCGTGGTTCCGACCGCAGCAACCCCGGCACCCGCTGCCGACGATCCGGCCGAGCTTGCCTATGACGAGGGTTACCAGCTGTGGCGCTCGGGCCGCTTCGACGAAGCGCTGACCTCGCTGCGCGCATTTTCCTCGGCCTATCCGCGCCACAAGCGGACCAGCTGGGCCAATAATCTCGCCGGCCGCGCCTTGCTCGACAAGGGCGAGCCGCGCGCCGCTGCCGAGGCGCTGCTCGCCAATTACCGCACCAACCCCGCCGGCGAGCGCGCCGCCGACAGCCTGTTCTACCTTGGCCAGGCATTGATGAAGCTTGGCCAGCCGACGCAGGCCTGCAATGCCTATGCGGAGCTCGAGGGCGTGTTCGGGGTCCGGATGCGCGACGAGCTGAAGCGCCTGCTGCCGCCAGCCCGCGCGGAGGCGAAGTGCGGATAGGTGCCGCACCCATCGCCTGAGGCGATTGCCCGCTTATCAGCCGATCTCGACACCTTGGCGCCGGCGCCCGGCACGATCGGAATAGCGGTATCCGGCGGTCCCGACAGCCTCGCCCTGTTGCTGCTCGCATGCGCCGCTCGGCCGGGCGGGGTCGAGGCCGCGACTGTCGATCACGCGCTTCGTCCGGGCAGCGGCGCCGAAGCGCAGATGGTGCTCGCAGTGTGTCAGGCCCGCGGCATCCGCCACGCAACCCTGACGAACGACCGGCTCGACGGTGCCGCCGCCAACCTCCAGGCACGGGCTCGCGAGGCGCGCTACGAAGCGCTGGAACACTGGGCACGCGAGCGCGGATTGCACGCCATCGCAACCGCCCACCATCTCGACGACCAGGCTGAAACCGTCCTGATGCGCCTCGCCCGCGGGGCTGGCATCGGCGGGCTCGCCGGCATTCAGCGCCGCCGGCAACTCGGTTCGATCGCGCTGATCAGACCGCTGCTCGACTGGCGCCGCGACGAGCTGCACCTGGTTCTCGAAGGCTCCGGCCTGCAGCCCGTCGACGATCCCGCCAACACCGACGAACGCTTCGACCGCACCCGCGCGCGCGCGCTTTTGGCGCAGACCGGCTGGCTCGATCCCGCGCGGCTTGCCCAGGTCGCCACCAACGCCGGGCAAGCGGAGGAGGCGCTGGAATGGGCCGCCGCGCAGGCCTTCGCGTGCTCCTGCAAACGCGATGGCGCCGCCCTGTGGCTCGACGCCGCCCATCTCCCGCCCGAACTTCAGCGGCGCCTGCTGGTCCGCGCGATCGCCGAGCTCGGCGGCACCGAACCGCGCGGACCCAAGCTGACCGGCGCGCTCGACACGCTCAGCGCCGCCGGCACGACCACCCTCTCCGGCCTCAAGCTCGAAGGCGGTCACCGGTGGCGCGTAAGCCCCGCTCCGCCGCGCGCGCTTTGACCCTTGCCTTTTTCAGGCTTCTGGAGCCGTCGCATGTGGCAAGCGCACCATCTCCCCAAAACCTTTCCCTGCTGCTATCGTCGGCTCGGCGCCCACGACGGTCGCCAGCTGCACCGCGCAGCGCGCCCGTAGCTCAGTTGGATAGAGCGGGAGCCTTCTAAGCTTCAGGTCACAGGTTCGAATCCTGTCGGGCGCGCCAGTGCCGGAACGAGCTTGCCGGGGTTCAACAGTCCGTGCGGGTCGAGAGCATGCTTGATCGCCTGCAAGGCTGCAATCCGGCCGGGAGGGGCGAGGCGCTCGAACTCGGCCAGCTTCATCTGCCCAATGCCGTGCTCGGCCGAGATCGAGCCTCCCGCCGAGGTAACCAGGTCGTGCACCAGCCGCGTGATTGCTTGTCCCTCCGCCTCGTACCAGTGCGCGCCGGGGCGCGTGCCCTGTCGCACATGGAAGTGCACATTGCCGTCGCCGAGATGGCCGAAGCCGCTCGCGCTGACGCCCGGGAACGCCTGCTCGACCGTGGCAGCGGCGCTCAGCATGAAGCGCGGCATGGCTGCGACAGGAACCGAGATGTCGTGCGCGATCGTCGGCCCTTCGGCGCGCTCCGCTTCGGAAATCGAATCGCGGATTCGCCACATCGCTTCGGCCTGCGCCTCGCTTCCGGCCAGCGCCGCGTCCGCCACCAGTCCCCGCTCGAGCGCCTCGCCGAGCAGCCGCTCCAGCTCCAAGCCCGGCTGCCCCCCGCCGTTGGTCGTCACCGCCTCGACCAGCAGGTGCCAGTGATGCGCGCCGGACAAGGGCGCTCGTGTTCCCGGTATATGCTTCAGAACCAGGTCCAGCGCGTCGCCCGGAACGATCTCGAACCCCTCGATGCACCGCGTGTGCTGCTCAAGGAAGCGCAGCAGATCGAGCGCGCGCTGCGGGTCGCTTAAGCCCACCCATGCAACCGCCCGGTCGCGAACCGCAGGCACGAGTTTCAGCACGGCCGCTGTGATAATCCCCAGCGTCCCTTCGGAGCCGATCAGCAACTGGTCGATGCTGTAGCCGCGATTATCCTTCTTGAGTGGCGACAGGCCCTCGTGGATCGAGCCGTCGGCAAGCACCGCCTCGACCCCGCCGACCAGCGCCCGCATCGTCCCGAACCGCAGCACCTGCGTCCCGCCGGCGTTGGTCGCGACGAGGCCGCCGATCGTGCAGCTTCCCCGTGCGCCGAGCGTCAGCGGAAAGCGCCGCCCGACCGCTTCCGCCCGCTCGTGGAGGGTGGCGAGCACCATGCCCGCTTCCACCACCGCAACATTGTCTTGCGCACTAATCGACCGGAGCCGGTCGAGCCGCCGCAGCGACAGGATCACCGCGCGGCCATCCTCTGGCGGGGTGGCCCCTCCGACCATCGACGTGTTCCCGCCCTGCGGCACCAGCGCGACCCGGTGATCGACCGCAAGACGAACCATCGTGGCGACCTCTTCGGTGCTGCGCGGCGCAAGGATCGCAGGCGCCTGCCCGTTGAAGCGCCCGCGCCAGTCGCTCAGCCAGGGCGCGATCTCGGCCGGGTCGGTAATCGCTGCATGCGGGCCAAGCCGCCCGGTAACGGCAGCGACCAGCTGATCGGTTCCAATCGACATCGCATCGGCATAGCCGCAAACGTCAGGCTTGGCATACGGTCGCAGCGCGGCCATTGGCCGAAGCTACGAACACTTGGAGACGTGCGACCATGCAGCCGGTGTGGATTGGACTTGCCGCGACGATCACAGCGGCATCGCTCGTGACGGTCGGGACCACCGCG
>JASLBJ010000198.1 GCA_030146725.1 Sphingomicrobium sp.
ATGCCGAGGAGGTGCGCGAGGTGCGGCCGTTGCGCAAATCGTCCGAGCTCGACGACAAGCTTGCCGAAGCGCGGGCCAATCCGGGCCTGTTCGACGAGTTCCGCAAGGCCAATGCGCGGCGGTTGCGCGGCTTCGAGGCGCTCGAGGCGAACATCAAGGCGATCGAGGCGGCGGTGGCCAAGCCCTATGCCGAAGGCGTGATCGACGAGCGCAAGCTGTTCATGGAGCTGATGAGCGGCACCCAGGCGCGGGCGCAGCAGCATTTCTTCTTCGCCGAGCGCAAGGCGGCGAAGATCGACGGCATCGGCGAGGACGTGCGGCCGCGCGACATCCGCAAGGTCGGGGTGATCGGCGCCGGCACGATGGGCGGCGGGATCTCGATGAACTTCCTGTCGGCGGGGATTCCCGTGACGATCGTCGAGATGACGCAGGAAGCGCTCGACCGCGGCACCGGCACGATGCGCAAGAATTACGAAGCGAGCGCGGCCAAGGGCAAGCTGAGCGCCGACCAGGTCGGCAAGGCGATGGGCGCGCTGAACCCGACGCTGGAGTTCGAGGCGCTGGCCGATTGCGACCTGATCATCGAAGCGGTCTACGAGGAAATGGGGGTCAAGAAGGAGATCTTCGGGCGCCTCGACAAGATCGCCAAGCCGGGCGCGATCCTCGCGTCCAACACCTCTTATCTCAACGTCGACGAGATCGCGGCCAGCACCTCGCGGCCGCAGGATGTGCTGGGCATGCACTTCTTTTCGCCCGCCAACATCATGAAGCTGCTCGAAGTGGTGCGCGGGGCGAAGACGGCGCCCGACGTCCTGCTGACGGTGATGCAGTTGGCCAAGCGGATCAAGAAGGTCGCGGTGGTCGCTGGCGTGTGCCACGGGTTCATCGGCAATCGCATGCTCGAGCCGAGGCAGGTCGAGGCGACCAAGCTGCTGATGGAAGGGGCGACGCCCGAACAGGTCGACCGCGTGCATGTCGAGTTCGGGATGCCGATGGGACCGTTCCAGATGGCCGATCTCGCCGGAGTCGATATCGGCTGGCACCGCGATGTGAACCGGATCGAGAATGTCCGTGATGCGCTGTGTGCGATCGATCGTTGGGGGCAGAAGAAGCAGGCCGGCTTCTACGACTATGACGAGAAGCGCCGGCCGTCGCCGTCACCCGTGGTGCAGGGGATCATCGAGGAGTTCGCGGCCAAGCAGGGCGTCGAGCGGCGCGAGATTTCGGACCAGGAGATTGTCGAACGCACGCTCTACACGATGGTCAACGAGGGCGCGAAGATCCTCGAGGAGGGAATGGCCCAGCGCTCGTCGGACATCGATGTCGTGTGGGTCTATGGCTACGGCTGGCCGGTCTATCGCGGCGGACCGATGTTCTGGGCGGATACTGAAGGCCCGGCCAAGATCGTCGAGGGGTTGCGGCGGCAGGAGAGCCGGATGAGAGAAGACTTCAGCTTCTCGCAGCTGCTGCTCGACAAAGCCGTGAAGGGTGAGAAGTTCGGCCGGTAACTGGCGGTCGCAGTCTTGGCGCAATCTTGCGTGCCGCCGAACATTTGCTAAGGTGCAACGATGTTCGGCGGCGGCTCACCGGCTGGGGTTGCGGCGCGCTTTGCGGCTGTTGCGCAGCGCTTCATCGCCGATGGACCGGCGGAGCGCGCGGAGCGGGGGCGGCGCGGATTGCTCGCGGCGGTTGCCGAGCATGAACCGGCGACGCTGGGCCAGGTTGCAGCGGCGGTTGGACGCGGGGCGCCGGCGGTCAGTCGCTCGGTCGATGCGCTGGTCCGAGCCGGGTTGATCGAGCGCGGTCCCGATCCCGAGAACCGGCGGCGGCTAGCGATGCGGCTGACGGCGGCCGGCAAGGATCAGCTCACGGTCCAGGCGGATGCGGGAGGCGGGCTTGCCAGCCGGCTGCAGCGGCTTGCGCCAAGCGAACTGCGGGCGGTCGAGCGCGCGGTCGAGATCCTCGAGCGCGGCTAGACCACTGCTTACGCTGCGTTGCAGCATACGCGCTTCTGGTCTAAGGGCGCGCTTCACTTTTTCGGACATCGATAATGAACCTCAGGAACGTCGCGATCATCGCGCACGTCGATCATGGCAAGACGACCCTGGTCGACCAGCTTTTCCGCCAGTCGGGCACCTTTCGCGACAACCAGCGCGTCGAAGAGCGCGCGATGGACTCGAACGATCTGGAAAAGGAGCGCGGGATCACGATCCTCGCCAAGTGCACCTCGGTCGAATGGCCCGGCGCTGACGGAGTCACCACGCACATCAACATCGTCGACACACCCGGCCATGCCGACTTCGGCGGCGAGGTCGAGCGCATCCTGTCGATGGTCGATGGCGTCATTCTGCTCGTCGACGCGGCCGAGGGGCCGATGCCGCAGACCAAGTTCGTCACCGGTAAGGCGCTTGCGCTGGGTCTCAAGCCGATCGTCGTCGTCAACAAGATCGACCGCCCGGACGCACGCTCGCAGGAGGTGCTGAACGAGGTGTTCGACCTGTTCGTGCTGCTCGACGCCAACGACGAGCAGCTCGATTTCCCGGTGCTCTACGCAAGCGGGCGCAACGGCTATGCCGGGCTGGTGGATGACGTTCGCTCGGGCGACCTCAAGCCGTTGTTCGAGACGATTGTCAGCCATGTGCCGGCGCCCTCGGCCGATCCCGATGGGCCGTTCAAGTTCCTGGTCACCCTGCTCGACCGCGACAATTTCGTCGGGCGCATCCTGACCGGTCTGGTCGCGTCGGGTTCGATCAAGGTCAATTCGCCGATCCACGCGCTCGCTCCCGACGGCAAGATCGTCGAGACGGGTCGCGCGACCAAGCTGATGGCTTTTCGCGGGCTCGAGCGCGTCCCGGTCGACGAGGCTAATGCCGGCGACATCATCTCGATCGCCGGACTGACGACGGCGACGGTTGCCGATACCATCGCCGACCCGGCGGTGACTGAGCCGCTGCACGCGCAGCCGATCGATCCGCCGACATTGTCGATGCGCTTTGCAGTCAACGACTCGCCGATGGCGGGGCGCGAGGGGACCAAGGTCACCAGCCGGATGATCCGCGATCGCCTGCTTCGGGAAGGCGAATCGAACGTCGCGATCAAGGTTACGGAGAGCGACGACAAGGACAGTTTCGAAGTTGCCGGCCGCGGGGAACTGCAGCTTGGCGTGCTGATCGAGATGATGCGCCGCGAAGGCTTCGAGCTCGGGATCAGCCGCCCGCGCGTGCTGTTCCGCACCGACGACAGCGGCAGCCGAACCGAGCCGTACGAGACGGTCGTGATCGACGTCGACGACGAATATTCAGGCACGGTCGTCGAGAAGATGGCAGTACGCAAGGCCGAGCTGACGGACATGCGCCCATCGGGCGGCGGCAAGACGCGGATTACCTTCAGCGCCCCGTCGCGTGGCCTCATCGGCTACCACGGCGAGTTCCTGTCGGACACGCGGGGCACCGGGATCATGAACCGGGTGTACGAGCGCTACGCGCCGCACAAGGGCAATATCGAGGGCCGCAAGAACGGTGTCCTGATCTCCAACGGCGGCGGCGAGGCCAACGCCTATGCATTGGGCTTTCTCGAGGAGCGAGGCATCCTGATGGTCGCGCCCGGGGACCCG
>JASLBJ010000084.1 GCA_030146725.1 Sphingomicrobium sp.
TGGGGATCGAGGAGCAATTCTACTGGCTGTGGCCGATGATCTTCCTCGTCACCCCCAGGCGCCATGTCGATACGGTGCTGGTCGGGACGATCGCCACCCTGCTGCTGATCGGCGTCGTTCGCGGTGGCGGCGAGTATAACAATGAAGGGCCGTTCCTGATGGTTGCGGCCGGTGCGCTCGTCGCAACCAACGAGCCGCTGCAACGCTTCCTGGTGCGGTCGGTCGGCAGCAGGCTGTGGTTTGCCGCCGGAGTTCTGCTGGTCGCAAGCAGCATGGTCGCGCCGACCGTCGTGCAGTTCGTCGCTCGCCCGTTCCTGCTGGTGCTGCTTGTCTTCGGGGTCGGCAATGTGGGCTGGGCTTCGGCGATCCTGAGGACGACGCCGTTCCAGGTCATCGGCACCTGTGCGTACAGCCTGTACCTGTGGCAGCAGGTCTTCCTTGGCGAGCCGGGCTACTACAATGGCGCGCCCCCGCCGTTGTGGCTGTTCCCCGTCGTCGTGTACCTCAGTTACCGGCTGATCGAAAAACCCTCGATCGCCCTTGGGCGAAGCTGGACTCGCTCGCTGTCCGGCGGCCGCGGGCAGGGCAGCGGAGCGACCGGTATGGCGATGCCGAGCCCCTGACGTCCCCCGTTCCCGCCCGTGACCCAAAGCCGGTAGGAACGATGCCTGTCGCGGGGCGCTCAAACCCGGACCCAACAAGAAGGATCAGGCGATGCAGGACAAGCGCAAGGGCGAGCCGGACGCACCGGTCGATCAGCAGGAGCAGCAGGATCAGGAGCAGGCGAACGAGCGCGTCCAGGAGGAAGCAGCCAGGGAGCGGGAGGCGGAACGTGGCTATCAATGAAGAGACGACCGTCGGCGGCATCGTGGAGCCGGACGACAGTGACAGCGAGCGGCTTGACGCGACTCCGGACCCGCAGCGCGGCGGCTGCCTCAACTTTGGCTGGGGCTGCCTGCCGGTGCTTGCGGGCGGGATGCTGATCGGTCCAACGCTCTTCTTCTAGGAAGATTCCTATTGCGTGTAGGGAACAGATAGGGAACAAGGATGCGGCTCGGAGTCGCTCATGCTTGTTCTCGATCCCCCCGCCCTGCTCGCCCTTGCGGCCGTGATCACCAGCATGTCGGCCCTGGTGTGGTCGTTCCGGCGCAAGCCCTGAGCCGGCGTCACTCGTCGGCAGGCGGTTCGGGCTCGACCAGGCTGACGAGCCGCTGGCCGTGCCAAAGCTCGCACCTGTGGGGCCGCTGGGCGCCTCGCACCTGAGACACCGCGTCGTCGTCGTCGGCTGCGGAAATCACATCCGCAGCACTCGCAATCCTCCTGGCTCCGTCGAGCCAGTAAAGTCGATAAAATGCCATGGGCCCCACCCCTGATCGGAACAGAATAACCCTTTCTGCTGATTAATCGAGTCATCCGGCCGACAGTTGACCGGGGCAACCGGTCGGCTCAGCCGCGGATCGCCTGTCCCAGTCGCTCGAGGGTTCGGTCCACCTCTTCGACGCTGTTGTAGTGAACCGGCCCGATGCGGATTCCGCCGCCGGTGTCGAGCAGGCCGAGCTTGCGGTAGATTTCGAGCGCGTAATTGTGCCCGTCCCAGACCTGGATGGCGTCGCCAGCCAGCGCCGCTGCGATCCGGGATGCGGGGATCCCGTCGGCGACGAAGCTGACCGTCGACACCCGCCGCGAGAAACTGGCGGGATCTGTGATGCCAAGCACGCGTACACCTGGCAGCGTAAGTAGGCCGTCGATCAGCCGCCGGGTGAGCCCATCTTCATACGCCTTCATCGCCGTGTAGCCGGCTGCAAGCCGCGAGCGCAGGTCGGGTCCGGCTGGACTCCCGTAGTCGTCGCCAACGCTCGCGAGATAGTCGATCGCCGCGTGCACGCCCGCAAGCTGCTCGCGGTTGGTCGTTCCCGTTGTGAACCGGCCGGGGAGCTCGTCGGAGACCGCTCGGACCTTGTAGGCGCGCAACGCCTGCAGCCGGTCGCGGCGGCCCCACAGCATCCCGTAATGCGGTCCGAAGAATTTGTAGGCCGAGCAGACGAGGTAGTCGCAGCCAATCGCTGCAACATCGATCAGGCCGTGCGGGGCGTACTGCACCGCGTCGACGAACAGCTGCGCCCCGCAATCGCGGGCGATGCGCGCAGCTCCCGCGACATCGTTGATCGTGCCGGTGACGTTGCTTGCATAGCCGATGGCGATCAGGCGAGTCCGCTCGCTCACCAGCCGGCTGAGATCGCCGAGATCGAACTCGAACGTCTCTTCGGAAAAGTCGAGCCAGCGGACGACCAGGCCATGGTCTTCCGCCGCCAGCAGCCACGGCGCGACGTTCGCGTCATGGTCCATCCGGGTCAGGATGATTTCGTCGCCGGGCGAGAACGCGGCGCAGATGGTTCGCGCCATGGCGAAGGTCAGTGTCGTCATGCTCTGGCCGAAGAACACCTCTCCCGGATGCGAGGCGTTGACGAACAGCTCACCAGCGCGATGGGCGTCGTCGACCAGCTGTTGCGCCGCCTCGGAGGTTCCGAACGCCCCGCCCAGATTGGCGTTCTTGTGGAACATCGCGTCGTTCATCCGCTCGACGACCGAGCGCGGGACCTGAGTTCCCGCGGGATTGTCGAAGAAGACGACCGGCTGGCCGTTGACCTTGCGCTCAAGTGCCGGGAAGTTCGCGCGGATGCGGTCGATGTCGTAGCTCATGGTGGGGCCTTGGCGTTGGGTCGGGGCGGAGGCAAGCTCGGCTGCTGCCCGCACTGGCAGCCGCCGGCTGCTGCTTCTCTATCGGCTCCAGCGTTCCGCTCGCGGGGGCAGCAGCAGGTTTGCGTCGCCATAGCTGTAGAAGCGGTACTCCGTCGCGATTG
>JASLBJ010000114.1 GCA_030146725.1 Sphingomicrobium sp.
GGCTCGCTCTGGTCGGGCAGTCGCACGTCGGCGCCACCGACTGAAACGCCGCCGATCACGACACGATCGGAATGCGTGTAGTTGAGCACAACCTCGCCTTCGCGGAACAGATCCGGGATCAGGTAGCGGTCGCGCAGTTCGTCGTTGGAGACGCACTCCATCATGTCTGGATGCGTCGCGTAATAAGTACGTTCGAACATTTGCAAATCTCCGTCAGGCGGCTTCGGCTTGGCTCTGGTCAAGGCGGTAGGCGCGTTTGACCAGGCCGTAGGTGAGCTCGTGGGCAAGCTCGGCAGCTTCCCAATCCTCAATGCGGTGCTCGGCTACAAGCCGCGCGAGGAAGGCGCAATCGACGCGGCGGGCAACATCGTGCCGTGCCGGGATCGAAAGAAATGCGCGCGTGTCGTCGTTGAAGCCGACCGTGTTGTAGAAGCCGGCGCTCTCCGTGGTCATCTCACGAAAGCGGCGCATCCCCTCGGGGCTGTCGTGAAACCACCAGGAGGGCCCCAGCTTCAGGCAGGGATAATGGCCGGCGAGCGGTGCGAGCTCGCGCGAATAGCTGCTCTCGTCCAGCGTGAAGAGGATGATCGACAGGCGCGTGTCGTTGCCGAACCGGTCGAGCAGCGGCTTCAGCGCATGAACGTAATCGACGCGGGTCGGGATGTCGGCCCCCTTGTCGCGACCGTAAGCCGCATGGAGCGTCCGGTTGTGGTTGCGAACGGAGCCAGGGTGAATTTGCATCACCATGCCGTCGTCAATGCTCATCGCTGCCATCTCGGTCAGCATCTGCGCGCGGAAAAGCTCGGCATCGTCGGGCGTCCAAGTTCCGCCAACGATGCGGCCGAACAACGATATCTTATCGCTCGACGAGAGATCGGCGGTGCGCGCCGTAGGGTGGCCATGATCGGTTGCGGTGGCACCAGCCGCGCGAAAGTCTGTGCGGCGCTTCCGGTGCGCCGCCAGATAGCCCGACCAGCCGTGCACGTCCTCGCCGGTCAGCTCCGCGAAACGCGTCAGCGCTGCGGCAAAATCCTCATGCTCCGGATCAATGACCGCGTCTGGCCGGTATGTCGTGACCACCTGGCCGCTCCAGCCGGAGGCCCGGATGGCGGCATGGTGGACAAGCTCCTCGTGCGCCCCTTCAGTCGTAGCAAGAAGTTCGATCCCGAACTGGTCGAACAAGGCGCGCGGCCGGAAAGCAGGCGTGGAGAGCGCCTCGTCAATGCTGTCGAAATAATGATCGGCAGTTGCAGGCTCCAGCGACACATCCAAGCCGAACACCTCGGAAAACACATGGTCGAGCCACATGCGCGAAGGAGTGCCGCGGAAGAGATGATAATGGCCCGCGAAGAGGCGCCATGCGCTGCGCGGATCAGCCGGAGACGGGCCCTTCTTGCTCGACACACCAAGCGATTCGAGCGGGACTCCCTGGCTGTAGAGCATCCGGTAGAGATAATGGTCGGGAGCCAGCAGCAGCTCGGTGGGGTTGCTCCAGGGGGCATCGGTCGCGAACCAGGCCGGATCGGTGTGACCATGGGGGCTAATGATCGGCAGGCCGCGCACCTCTTCGTACAAGGCGCGTGCGATGGAGCGGGTGTGGGGATCCGCCGGGAGCAGTCGATCGTGATTGAGCTGAAGAGGCCTCGGCATGATCATCCTAACGCTCGTCGCTGGTGATCGTCGCCACCCTTGCTGGATTTTTGGTAACCGGTGTCAAATGCCGATGCAAGTCGCTTCGTGACAAGACTCAGGCGGATGAATTATTTCCGCGGCGGCGCGACAGAGGCGCGGCGGACGAGGGTCGAGAGAAAGATCGCGCCTTCTTCCACAGGCTCGCCGCGATTGACGATTTCGCCGACCACCTTCAATGCCGCAGCTCTCGCCATGGAAATGATGGGCCAGCGGACCGTCGTCAGTGGCGGCCAGATGTGGGCCGCAATCGCCGTGTCGTCGAACCCGATAACAGATAGATCTTCGGGTACCGAAATGCCGCGATGCCGCGCTGCGTGGACGACGCCGGCGGCCATTTCATCGTTCGACGCGAAGATTGCCGTAGGGCGCGGCGACAGGTCAAGGAGACGGTTTGCTGCGCTGATCCCCGATTCAAACGTGTAATTGCCCTCGGCAACGAGGCTCCGCGGCAGCTTGATCCCAGCGCTTCGGAGCGCATCTTCGAAGCCTAGGCGGCGCTCGGCCGCCGAACGGAAGCCGTCGGGTCCTTGGATCAGCCCGATCAGCTTGTGCCCCTGTTCGATAAGGAATTCCGCCGCCTCGCGCACCGCCACCCGATCGTTCGAGGCGACCATATGCTCGGGATCGTCAAGTTCCGCCGATCCCATCCTCGTATAACGGACACCGAGTTCGTCACAGAGGCGGGCAAGATCGTCATTCTCCGAGATTGGCGGCAGCAGCACGACGCCAAACAGGCGCTGCCGCTGGAGAAAATCACGGACATCGTCGAGCATCGCCGAGGACCTGCGGTCCACCGGCCGAACGACAAGTTCGAACTCCGTCCCCTGCAGAGCCTCGAGAATGCCTTGCTGAACGTTGAGCACCATCTGTGCATTGGGGTTGTCGTGGATGAGCCCGACGAGGAAGTTGCGGCGGAGGGCAAGTGCGCGGGCCTGCGGGTTCGGCACATAGCCAAGCTGCCTGATCACCTGCTGCACCCGGTCGCGAGTCTCGTCGTTGAGCAGAGGGGAACGGTTGATTACCCGGCTGACCGTCTTCTTGGAGACGCCCGCGACGCGGGCGACATCGTTGATGGTCGGTTTGGACAGGCTTCTGTCTGCAATCTTGTCGTCTTTATCAGCCAAGGCATCTTCCCCTCAGACGAACGATAGCGCTTCACATTACTGGCCGCCACAAGGGAAGCCGCCCCGCCGCTTGCGCCAGAGGTTGGATAGCTTATGGTGACACCGGTTTCCCGATGACACAAGTCGATCACCTTACGGCGCAGGCGCCTTCCCCGGACCTCCTCCGGCTCCACCCGGCCGACAACGTGGCCGTCGCCTTGCGTCCGCTCGCTGCTGGCGAAAGCCTTGCTGTGGAAGGTGTCGATCTCAGCGTAATCGAAGCCATACCGCACGGGCACAAGATTGCGCTTTGCGACCTTCAGAGTGGCGACGAGGTGCGCAAATTCGGATGGCCGATTGGTCGAATGAAGGTGCCGGCGCTAGCCGGGACTCATGTTCACGCGCACAACCTTGAAACCTTGCTCACGGGAGTGGAGGGTTATCGCTACGCGCCGGTGACGGGAAAAGCCTTGCCCGAACCTCAAGGCCAATTCCTCGGCTATCGGCGCGCCGACGGGCGGGTCGGGACACGAAACGAAATCTGGGTGTTGCCTACCGTCGGTTGCGTGGCCCGCACCGCGGAGCGGATAGCATCCATCTCTCATGCGCGGCATGCGGGAACACTCGATGGCGTGTTTTCCTTTTCGCATCCTCATGGCTGCTCGCAGCTTGGAGACGACTTGGCTGGTACGCGTTCTGTGCTTGCTGCCCTCGCTTGCCATCCTAATGCCGGTGGCGTGCTGCTCGTCGGGCTCGGCTGCGAATCGAACCAACTCGACCAGCTGATCGGAGAGGTTCCGGAGAGCCTGCGCGGCCGGGTGCGGACCTTGCGGGCACAGGGTGTCGAGGATGAAACCGAGGAAGGGCTCCGCCTGGTCGATGATCTTGTCGCAACTGCGTCACCCGCCAAGCGAATGCCGTTTGCTCTGAGCGAGCTGGTGATCGGCCTGAAGTGCGGCGGATCGGACGGTTTCAGCGGTCTTACCGCCAATCCGCTCGTCGGTCGCATGGCGGACCGCGTGGTCGGGGCCGGAGGTTCGGCCATCCTCACGGAGATTCCGGAGATCTTCGGCGCCGAACGCCTGTTGATGGCCAGAGCACGCAACGAGGCGGTATTCGACGGCATTGTCGGCGTCGTAAACGACTTCAAGCGCTACTTCCTCGCCGCGGGGCAGCCGGTCTCCGAGAATCCGTCGCCCGGCAATATCGCAGGGGGAATTACAACGCTCGAGGAGAAGTCGCTCGGGGCGGTTCAGAAGGCCGGGCAGGCGCCGGTGGAGGACGTGCTGCGCTATGGCAGCCGCATACGGCGCCAAGGCCTGACCTTGCTGGAGGCGCCGGGCAATGACGCCGTGTCTTCGACGGCGCTAGCTGCGGCCGGTGCGACCGTGATTTTGTTCACGACCGGCCGAGGGACGCCTCTCGGCTTTCCGGTTCCGACGGTGAAGATCGCCTCTAACAGCAAGCTGGCTGCCGCGAAAAAGGGCTGGATCGATTTCGACGCTGGGCAGGTGCTTGCTGATGGGCTCGAGCAGGCTGCAGACGCTCTGCTGGAGCGTATTGCGGAGATTGCATCGGGAGCTTTCACAGCTGCCGAACGCAATGGCGAACGCGAGATTGCGATATGGAAGCGCGGCGTGACGCTGTGATGCGGCCGACCGCCACCGGCATCGTTCATTTCGGACCCGGCGCATTCCACCGCGCGCACCAGGCGGACTATGTCGATCGCCTCCTGGCGGAGGATCCGCGGTGGGGCATCGCTGCGGTGTCGATGCGCTCCTCCGGCACGGTCGAGGCGCTGAAACGACAGGATGGAGTCTATACGCTCGTCATTTTCGATAGGGAGCCAAGCTTTCAGAGGATCGGGGCGCATAATCGTTTTTTCGGGCCGGGCGAAGGTGCCGGCGTGCGAAGGCTCCTTGGCGACACTCGGGTGAAGATCGTCTCCAGCACTGTGACCGAGAAGGGCTATTGTCTTCGCGGCGACGGCACCCTCGATTTGGCGCATCCAGACATCGTCCATGACCTCGCACATCCCGAACAACCTGAAAGCCTGGTGGGGTGGCTTGCGCTGGGCCTTGCCGACCGCCGCGCGGCCGGCATGCAGCCTTTCACGCCGCTCTGCTGCGACAACATGGTTGCAAATGGCCGCAAGCTCGGTGCTGCTGTCGAAGCCCTGGCTCGGCGGCTTAACCCGGCACTCGCCGACTGGATCGCCACTGAAGTGCGCTTTCCCAACAGCATGGTCGACTCGATCACGCCGGCGACTGACGAACGGACGCGCGATGCGGTGCGGTCTGCAACCGGCTTCGATGACGCCATTCCGGTCAGCCGCGAACCTTACAAGGCCTGGATCATCGAGGATGTTCTGCCGGATGGGGCGCCGGACCTTGCTTCTGTCGGAGCGGTGCTGACGAACGACGTCGCCGCTTACGAACTGGCCAAGCTGCGCATTCTAAACGGGGCGCATTCGAGCCTCGCCTATCTCGGGCTGCTGATTGGCCATGAGACCGTCGCCGACGCCATGGACGATGCAGTGCTTTCTGCCTTTATCGAGCGGTTGCTCCGCGAAGACATAATCCCCAGCATCAAGCCGGCCTTCGACCTTCATCGTTATGCAGATGAGATCCTCCAGCGCTTCCGCAACCCCGCCATCGCCCACAAGCTTTCTCAGATTGCCTGGGACGGATCGCAGAAGCTGCCCTACCGGCTCCTCGACACGGTGCAGGACGCGTTGCAGTCGGGGCGGTCGGTGAACCGCCTCGTCTTGCCGATTGCTGCCTGGATTGTATTCGTGGAGCAACAGGCGCGCGCAGGAGTGCATATCGTCGATCCGCTTGCCGAACGATTGGCCGACATTGGTAGGGGTGACAGGTCAGTTTCGGATTTGCTGGCGTTACGCCAGGTATTCCCTGAGGTCCTCGCCGAAGACTCGAGCTTTACCTCCGCCCTGACAAGAGCTGTCGCTGCTCTGCACGACCGCGGCGCTCGCGCGACCATTGGAGATCAAGATGCGTGACATCGGTTCGATCATGCGTGCAGCACCAGTATCCCCGTGCTCGTGATCGAGCGGGTTGAAGAGGCGGCGCCCATAGCTCGAGCGCTCGTCGCCGGGGGGCTTCCTGCCCTGGAAGTCACTCTCCGCACGCCGGCAGCACTCGATGTGATCAGAGCCATGACGCAGGTCCCGGGTGCAATCGTTGGCGCGGGAACGGTGCTTAACCCAGACCAGTTTGGCGCGGCTGCGCAGGCGGGTGCTGAGTTCGTGGTCAGTCCGGGGCTCACGGAAAGCCTTGCCGAAGCAGCCGCGGAACCGCCTATCCCGCTTTTGCCGGGGGTAGCATCCGCCGGAGATATCATGCGCGCCCTAGACCTCGGCTTCACGCGCCTGAAATTCTTTCCCGCAGTCGCGTCGGGGGGTGTCGCGGCCTCAAGGCGCTCAGCTCGGCTTTCGGTCAAGTTCGCTTCTGCCAACCGGCGGGATCACACCGAACACGGCTTCGGACTGGCTCGCGCTAGAAGCGGTGGCGTGCGTTGGCGGAAGCTGGCTCGTTCCCGGCGCATCGGCGGACAGCGGGGAGATTTCCATGCGGGCTTGCAAAGCAGCGTCACTGCGCTGAAAGCCATTCCCGGTCTTGAGCGTCATTGATTATGACACCGGTTTCCATTACTTTCATGTCAAAATAAACGCTGAGGGGTCCTGAAAGTGAATCTGCTCAAGAACCAGGCGACGGAAATCGCCGGTCGCTTCCTTTCCGCGCGCCGCGCCGCGACCGGCCTGTCCGATTATCCCGGTGACTTCCCGGGAACGCTCGACGAAGCCTATGCCATTCAGGACGCCGCCATTGCCGGTTGGGGCAAGCCGA
>JASLBJ010000118.1 GCA_030146725.1 Sphingomicrobium sp.
GGCGCCCGGCCACACCTTGAACCCGGTGTTGCCCGGCCGAAAATAGAACTTTTCCTCGTAGCCGGGCCCGTCGGGAATGTGGCTCTTGCGATAGACGCCGGCGACCTTCCCATCGGGACCGATCATGGCCAGGCTGTTGTAATGGTGCGGGCCATCCGCCTCGAAGAAGCTGGTCGGAATCCAGATCCCAAGCTCGGCGGCGAGCGCCTGCATTGCGACTACCGACGGGTGCTCGGCGGCCGCACGTGCAGTCGCGAACAGCTCCTCATCCTCGGTGCGGCAGAAATAAGGGCCCTCGAACAGCTCGGGCGGAAGGACCACCTGCGCCCCCTTGCCGGCCGCCTCGCGGACAAGTTGGGATACTCCGCGAATGTTGGCGCCCGTGTCCTCGGAGAATGCAAGCTGGAGCGCGGCGACGGTGAGGCTGGTCATGCCACGGACGTAGTGGTGGCGGGAGAAAATCCCAAGGTCACGCCGGGATCTGCTGGCTGATGCAGTGAAAACTGCCGCCGCCGGTAAGGACATGATCGGCGCGCAAGCCGACGGCGATGCGCCCCGGGAACAGGGCCTGCACCGCTTCGACCGCCGCAGTGTCGTTCGCCGCGCCATATTGCGGGACGACAACGGCGGCATTGCCGATGTAGAAATTCATGTAGCTCGCCGGGATGATCTCGCCGTCCTGGTCGACCCTGCCCGGCGAGGGGAGCGCGACGATGTCGAGACCGGCCCCGCGCAGGCGCTCGGCGGCGTCGCGGAAGATTGCTGCATTTGGATCGTCCAGCGTGGGTTCCGGAAGCGCCACGCGGCAAGGCGCAACGAACCGCGCGAGATTGTCGACATGGCCGTCGGTATGATCGTTGATAAGCCCCGAGCCGAGCCACACCACCCTGGTGAAGCCGAGATCGCGTTCCAGCCTCGCCTCCACCTCCACCCGCGTCAGTGCGTTGCGATTGGGATTGAGCAGGCACTGTTCGGTGGTGATGACGGTGCCCGAGCCATCATGGTCGATCGCGCCGCCCTCCAGGATCCAGTCGGACTTGTAGAAGGGAAGATCGGCAGACGCCGCGAGCCGCTCGCCGATGCTGTCGTCGCCAGGCAGGTCATATTTGCCGCCCCAACCGTTGAACCTGAACCCTGCCGCCCGCCGGTTCGAGGCGCCGCCGCAAACGATCGGCCCCGTGTCGCGCAGCCAGATATCCCCAAACGGCTCGACGATCACGGTTGCGAACGGGACAAGCGCTCGCGCCGTGCCGGCAGCACGATCATCGGCCGCGACCAGTCGTACCTCCTCGCCCTGACCGTCAGCATGAATCGCCAAGGCGAACGCGGCGACCTCCGCCTGCGCCGGCTGCAAGTCCGCGAGCCACAGCTCCTGGTTGCTTGGAAAGCCGATCCAGACGGCGTCATGTGGTGCCCACTCGGGCTGAGGCAGGAAGGTCATCGCCACTGCGCCTAACGGACGTGTTTCGTAACGCCAAGTGGAGGCTTGCGGCGAGCAGCGGTTGCTGCCCGGGTGGACAAGAGATTGCGGCTCGAACTGCTGACCGAAACGCTGCACATAGCCGTATGACTCAGCCCGGGCTTGCAAGCCGGCCGGTGTCTGAGACCCTCTTGTACAGTGAAAGAGTGCAACTGTCGGATCACAATCCGGCCAGATTCACCTCTTCAACGGTCGCGAAGCTCGAGTGGCTCAGTTCAAACCGTACTGGCGGCGGCCGGCATCAGTGACGGCGTCGCGCGATTCCCGCGCCTCCAGATCTGCTTCCTCCCGACTCCGACACCGCCGCTCACGGGCGAGCCGCGAACCGGTGACCCTGACGGTTGTGCAGACGCGCTTGGAACTCGAGTTGGATGGTTCCGACCCGGCGGCACTTGCGGGTACTGACTGCTCGACCGGGGCAGCTGGTAAAGTCGCTGCTTCCGGAGTCGCAAGTGCTGCAAACAATAGGCTGATCATCGGTTATTCCCCCCTCGAAAAAGCGAGAATAAGCTCAAGCGCGGTTCGACACAATCCTGCTCGATTCCTGCGGACCTGATGGACTTTTGCGGCGCGGAAGCAAAAGGGCGGCCCCGAAGAGCCGCCCCAAACTGCTTCGCAGATTGCCGCGAAGGATCAGCGCGAGTAGAACTCGACGACCAGGTTGGGCTCCATCTTCACCGGATAGGGAACTTCGTCGAGCGTCGGCACGCGCGTGAAGGTCGCCTTGGCGGTGCCGTCGGGAACGACATAGTCGGGGATGTCGCGCTCGGCGAGGCTCTGCGCTTCCATCACCAGCGCCATCTCCTGCGCCTTCGGTCCAAGCGTGATCTCGCTACCGATGTCGACGCGGCGCGATGCGATGTTGCACTTCACGCCGTTGACCCGGATGTGGCCGTGGCTGACGATCTGCCGCGCGGCCCAGATGGTCGGGGCGAACTTGGCGCGGTAGACGATCATGTCGAGCCGGCGCTCGAGCAGGCCGATGAGGTTCTGGCTGGCGTCGCCCTTCATGCGGCTTGCCTGCTGGAAGGTCTGCTTGAACTGCTTCTCGGTGATATCGCCGTAATAGCCCTTGAGCTTCTGCTTGGCGCGAAGCTGGATACCGAAGTCGCTGATCTTGCTCTTGCGGCGCTGGCCGTGCTGGCCGGGGCCATATTCGCGCTTGTTAACCGGGCTCTTGGGACGTCCGAAAACGTTCTCGCCCATGCGGCGATCGAGCTTATACTTGGCGCTTGAGCGCTTTGACATGTGTCACTCCAATTTGCTTGGCTTTAGAATTTCCCGGAGCCGCACCATCGAGCCGGTCTGCTCGATGCGGCCACCGCTTCACCGGGAGTGCGGGGCCAATTGCGAACGGGGCGCCTAGCCGAGGGGTCGTCCAAGGTCAAGTTTGCGCCCTGCGCCAGCTCTTGCCGGGCTAGCCTTCGCGGGGTGGCGCGGAGAGGGCGCGGATGATGCCGCGCATTGCCCGGACCTCGCGCGACGACCAGCCGGGTCTAGTCATGATGGTGCGGATTGCGTTGCGTGTTGCCTGGCTGCGCTCGGGCGGGTGATAATAATCCTTGGCGGCGAGTGCTGCCTCGAGCTGACCGACGAGGCCGTCGAGCTCGGAATGGGACGCGGTCGGCTCGGCCTCGCGCACCGTCGGCTGGGCAAGCGCCGAATGCTTCGACCATTCGTAAGCGAGCAGGATCACCGCCTGAGCCAGGTTGAGGGAACCGAATTGCGGGTTGATCGGCACCGTGACGATTGCCGACGCAAGTGCCACGTCCTCGGTCTCGAGACCGGCGCGTTCGGGTCCGAACAGGATGGCCGAGCGCGCCGGTGAAGCGGTGATGTCATGTGCCATCGCCTCCGGCGTGACCACCGGGGTGGCAAGTTCGCGGCGGCGAACGGTCGAGGCGTAGACGGTCGAACAGTCGGCGATCGCCTGTCCGACGGTGTCGAAGACCTGCGCCTGTTCGAGGACCGCGTCGGCGCCGCTGGCGGACGGGCCGGCGTCGGGGTTCGGCCAGCCGTCACGCGGGGCGACCAGGCGCAACTCGGTCAGCCCGAAATTGAGCATTGCCCGCGCCGCTTTGCCGATGTTCTGGCCGAGCTGCGGGCGGACGAGGACGATGATCGGTGCGTGCGCCCGGCCCTCGCTCAAAGCAGGGTCTCCTGGCCTTGCGGCTTGGCCTCTTTCTCTACACGCTCGGCGATCTCGGCGAATTCCGCGGGGTCGCTGAAGTCCTTGTAGATGCTTGCGAAGCGGATGTAGGCGACGTGATCGAGGGCTTTGAGGCCGGCCATCACCGCCTCGCCGATCTGCGCGGTGCGGACCTCGTCGCCGCGGGTCTCGAGCTGGCGCTGGACGCCGGAGATCAGGCGTTCCAGCTTCTCGGGCGCGACGTCGCGCTTGCGGGTCGCGTGGCCGACCGCCCGCTCGAGCTTGGCGCGGTCGAACGGCTCGCGCTTGCCGTCTTTCTTGACCACGGTGAGGTCGCGCAGCTG
>JASLBJ010000221.1 GCA_030146725.1 Sphingomicrobium sp.
CGATCGGGATTGCTCATCGCCGCCATCAGCGCCCGCGGCGTAATCTGCCACGAGAAGCCCCAGCGGTCCTTGCACCAGCCACACCGGCTTTCCGCGCCGCCATTGCCGACGATCGCGTGCCAGTAGCGGTCGGTCTCCTCCTGGTCATCGGTGAAGACCATGAAGCTGACCGCCTCGTTCGGCTTGAAGTTGGGCCCGCCGTTAAGGCCGACGAATGCCTGCCCAAGCACGGTGAACTCCACCGTGATCTCGTTCCCCTGCTGCCCGTTCGGGTAATCGGCAGGCGCCGCATCGCCCGAGCCGACCCGGCTGTCCGGAAAGGTCGCCGCATAGAATTCCGCCGCCCGTCTCGCCTCTCCATTGTCGAACCACAGGCACGTCGCCAGTTTGTTGCTCATCATCCGCTCCTCAGGCTTTGCGTGGACCGACGAGCCCGAAGCTCGCGCCCTGCGGATCGACGGCGACCAGCGAAAAGTCGCCGCCCGGGACCTCGATCGGTTCCTGCACGATCGTCCCGCCCCCCGAGCGCACGGCCTCGGCGCCGCGGTCGATATCCTCGACTCCGAAGTAGAAGCTCCACAGGCTGACGGGCATCCCAGGCATCTTGGGCATCACCGCCCCGATCATCGTCTCGCCCTGATAGAAGAAGCGGTAACTGCCCATTTCTCCCATCGGCATCTCGCCGTCCTGCCGCCAGCCGAAGTGCCGGGTGTAAAAGGGGATCGCGGCATCCGCGTCCGAACTCGACAGCTCGTTCCAGCGCACATGCTGCGGCTGCTCGACCGAGAACACGTCGCTGACCTGCCCGTCCGCGCCTTGCGGAGTCATCACGTAGAATGGCGCGCCCTGCGGGTCGGTGACCATCGCCATGCGCCCGACGCCGGCCATGTCGAACGCCGGCATCATCACGCTTCCGCCGTCCTGCTTTACCGCGGCGACGGTCGCATCGACATCGTCGACCCCGATATAGCCGAGCCACACCGGCCGCCCGCCATTGCCGCTCATCTCTTCCGACAGCCGCAACAGCCCGCCCGCAAGTCCGCCGTCGCTGCGGCGGATCATGCGATAGTCGACGCTCTCCATCCCGGGCTCGGGCTCGATGTCCCAGCCGACCACCGCGTCGTAGAATTGCTTCGACGCAAGCGGATCGGGGCTCAGCAATTCGTACCAGATGAAGCTTCCATGCGGGTTGACCATTCGACTTCCTCCTATTTCTCAACCACGACGACGGGCGCGAACCCGCCATAGATCATGCGCTTGCCGTCGAACGGCATCTCGGGGATGTCCTTCATGCGCGGGTCTTCCATGAGCGACTTCATGCCCGCATCGCGCGTTTCCTTGTCCGGCCATTCGATCCACGAGAAGCACACCGTTTCGTCATCGGTCGCCTGGACCGAGCGGCGGAAGTCGGTCAGCTTGCCGTCGGGCACATCATCGCCCCAGCACTCGATCACCCGCGTCGCGCCATGTTCCAGGAACAGGCTGTCGGCGATCCGCGCATGATGGATGAACGCCTCTTTGCCGTCGCTCGGAACGGGAAGAACGAAACCGTCGACATAGCTCATGCTGCTGCTCCCTGTGGCTGATTTGCAGGTTGGTTCTGCTTGAACGGCGCGCACTGGTCGGCAAGCGCGCGTTGGAATGCCGACCGTGCCTCGCTGCGATCGAGGAACGCCCGCAGCCGCGGCTGCTCGGCGACCAGGTCGGTGTGGCGCAGCGCGCGCAGCGCCGACGCCATCATCAGATTGCCGATGCTGAACCGCCCCTCGAACCAGTCCTGCTCGCCAAGCGCATCGGCCAGCATCTTCAGCCGCCCCTGCACTTTCTCAACGACCTGCGGCCGCCGCTCCTTCGCCCACGCCGCGTCCTTGTTGAACAGGTCGATATTGCCAAGCTCGAACAGCATCGGCTCGACGCTGTTGAGCGCCGCGATCAGCCACGCGATCGCCCGCCCGCGGCCATTGGCGTCGCGCGGCAACAACCGCTCGTCCCCAAGCCCGAGATGGATGAGGATCGCCCCGCTCTCGAACAATTGCACTTCTTTGTCGCGATAGGCGGGCACCTGCCCGAACGGCTGCTCGGCTAGATACTCCTGCGGCCGCGGGTTCATCGCATCGAGCAGCCGGACCCGGTACGGCCGCCCGATCTCCTCGAGCGCCCAGCGAATGCGCAGGTCGCGCACCAGCCCTTCCGCGAACGGCGGCACCCACTGAAACGCGGTGACCTCGACATCGGCGTTCGGATCGACCGCCACGCTCAGGCCTCCGCCTGCTCGAAGCTCGACGCGCCCTGCTCGGCGGCCGACGCATCCATCCACATCGGCTCCCACTGATGGCCGTCCGGATCCTCGAAGCTGCGCCCGTACATCATCCCGCCCATGTCCTGCTTCGGACCCGGATCGCCTTTGCCGCCAGCGGACACCGCCGCTTCGACCATTGCGTCGACATCTGCGGGGCTGTCGCACGATACGCACAGCAGCACCGCGCTGCTCGCATGAGTGTCGGCGATCGGCTTGCCGGTGAAGGTCGCATAGAATGGATGCGTCAGCAGCATCACGCTGATCGTATCCGAAATCACCATCATCGCCGCC
>JASLBJ010000298.1 GCA_030146725.1 Sphingomicrobium sp.
GGCGAGGATGGCATTGCCACCGGGCGAGCCAAGCGCACCGACAAAGCGGCGGTTACCGTCGAGCATGATTAACGGAGTCATGGACGAACGTGGCCGCTTGCCCGGTGCAACCGAATTGGCTGCACCGGGCCGAAACGAGAAGTCGGTCATCTGATTGTTGAGGAAAAAGCCGTCGACCATCCGGCCCGAGCCGAAGAAGGATTCCACCGTAGTAGTCATCGACACCACATTCCCCTGCGCGTCCACGACTACGAAATGCGAGGTGCCGGCGGGCTCGGCCGTGAGGTCGTCGACGGCAGCATTGGCTCCTGGCGGAGTTCCGGGTTTCGGGGGCGGTCCAGCGCTTGGGCCGATCAGCCGGGCACGAGCCGTGACATACGCGCGGTCGAGCAAGCCCTCTACTGGCACGCGAACGAAGGCGGGATCGCCGACATATTGGTCGCGGTCGGCGTACATGATGCGGCTTGCGGCGGCGAACAGATACCAGGCTTCCGGGTCGTTGCTGCCTCCCGCCGCAAGGTCGGTGCGCTCAAGGAGAGCGAGAAGCTGTAGCAGGCCTATCCCGCTCGAGGGCGGGGGCGGTACGCAGATCAGCGTCAGCCTATAGGTCTGGCACAAGGGCTCGCGCCTGATTGGCTGATAGCCGCCAAGATCGGCGAGTGTCATCGTCCCGCCCAGCGGTCCGGCACGCGTGCGGGCAACGATCCGCCGTGCCGTCTCACCTTTGTAGAGCGCATCAGGCCCTTCAGCCGCCAGTCGGGCGAGGAAGGCTGAATAGGCCGGGTTGCGGAGCGTGTAGCCGGCGGCGATCCGGCCTCCGCCGGGGCTGGCAAAATAAGCCGCGACATCGGGCGCGCTCGCCTGGGGGAAACGTCCGCCGGCGAAGCGGGCGAGGCGCGCGGTTACGGAGAAGCCGTTGGCGCTGGTGCGCCGGGCATCGTCGAACAGGGTCCGCCACGCGAGCTGCCCGTGCTCGCGATGGGCTGCGGCGAGCATTCTGACAACTCCAGGTACGCCGGTCGCGATCCCGCCGGTCATGGCGGCGGCTCGGGGCAATGCTTTGCCATCCTGGTCAAGGAACATGCTGGCGGTGACACCGGCAGGCGCGGTTTCGCGGCCGTCGTAGACGACCACCCGCCGGGTGCGTGCGTCGTAATGAGTCATGAAGGCGCCGCCGCCAAGGCCGGAGCTCTGCGGCTCGACCAGGCTCAGCATTGCCTGGATCGCAATCGCCGCATCGACTGCGCTTCCCCTGCGGCGCAGGACGGCGAGGCCGGCCTCGGTTGCGAGCGGGTGGGCGGATGCCACGAAGATCTGCGCCGCCGGCCTGGGAGCGACGGCCGTTGCCGCAGCGGGCGGACGCAAGGGCGTGCATGACGCACTGACGAAGGCTGCGGCAGCCGCGATCAGGAGCCGGCGGATCATTGACCGACTGCCCTCGCTCCAGGCCGCCGCGGATCCGCGCCGCCAAGTCGAAGCCCCTTCTCGATCATTATCGACTGAGCGCTGCCCATCGTCTCGTCGGACGTGATCCGATGACCTCTGGCCTTGAGCGCGGCTACGGTGTCGGGGTTGAAATTGGGCTCGACCCGAAGGCTTGGTCCGGTGCCTTGATAAATGCGCGGCTGATGCGTCGCTTCCTCAACGTTGAGGCCGAAATCAACGGTGTTGACGATGAGCTGAAGCACCGTGTCGATGATCGTACTACCGCCGGGCGTGCCGGTGATCAGCCATGGCTTGTCGTCCTTGAACACGATAGTCGGCATCATGGTGGAGAGCATGCGCTTGCCGGGCTCAAGCGCGTTTAGTGGCGGCTCTTCTCCCTTGCGCTCCGCTTGCCAGGCCTGCTCATGGCTGAAATTGTTCATCTGGTTGTTGAGCAAGATGCCAGTGCCCTCGATCATCACGCCAGAGCCGAAATCGGCGCCCAAGGTGTAGGTCGTGCTGACGGCATTCCCCGCCGTGTCCGCAACCGAGAAATGGGTCGTTTGCGGGCTTTCGAACCGCCAGGGATCACCCGGCCCAAGCACTTTGGCGGTTCGGGCCCGGTCGGGCGAGATGAGGGTCGCACGCTCGGCCGCATAGGCTTTCGAGATGAAGCCGGAGAGCGGCATCTTGACAAAGGCTGGGTCGCCCAGGACCTGGTAACGGTCGGCATAGCCGAGCTTCATCGTCTCGGCCATCAGATGGAGCGAGGCGGCCGATCCGGCCCCGAGCGGCTTTAGTTCGAAATGCTCGAGGATGTTGAGCATGTTGAGCAGGGTCGCGCCGCCCGAACTGGCCGGCGGAGTCGTGGCGATCCGGTAGCCGCGGTAACTGCCCATAAGCGGCTCGCGCTCGACGGGCCGGTAGGCGGCCAGATCGGCCAAGGTAACGAGCCCGCCGTGCGCTCGCATGTCGGAAGCGATCCGGCGCGCGATACTTCCGCGGTAAAAGGCGTGGGACCCGCCGGCCGCGATTTGCTCGAGGGTCCAGGCAAGCTCCGGCTGCTTCAGTATCTCGCCCGCCGAATAGAGCGCTCCGCCCGGCTTGTAGAAGGTCCGGCGCGCCGCCTGGCTGGTCGACAGCCGCTCCTTGCCCCAGCTGAAGACGAAAGCCTCGTCGGCCGAAAGCACGACTCCGTTGCGGGCAAGGGCGATCGCCGGCCGCACCACCTCGGCCCAGGGAAGCCGGCCATATCTGTAATGCGCGAGATAGAGCCCGGCGACGGTGCCCGGGACCGCCGGCGCAAGATAGCCCTGGCTCGCCTCGTCGAGTTCCTTGCCCTTGGCATCGACGAACTGGGCAAGGGTCGCGGATTGTGGCGCGATGCTGCGGAAGTCGATGACGTGCACTCTTGCCGTCTTCGCCACATAGATGGTCATGAAGCCGTCGCCGCCGATATTGCCGGCACGGGGCAAGGTGACGGCAAGCGCGAAGGCGGTGGCCACGGCGGCGTCCACGGCATTGCCGCCGCGGCGCAGGATCGCTGCCCCGGTGCGGCTTGCGAGTTCGTTCTGCGACACGACCATTCCTCGGGTCGCAACCGTCGGCGAGTGGATGCTCGGATATTCGAGCAACTGCCTGCGCTGCGCCTGAGCGGCCGGCGCAGCGGCGAGCGAGAAGGCCGCGAAAGCGAGCAGGACACGGGAGACAAGGCTATTCATGGCGCGGCGAGCCATATTCCGCGACGTCGATCTCGCCTTCCCAACGCGCGACGGCGGTTGCGATTGCAAGATCCGCAGTGACGTTAGGAACGGTCCGGATCATGTCGAGGATGCGGTCGAAGGGCAGGATGAAGCCGACCACCAGCGCCGTCTGTGCGGGTGTAATGCCGATGGCCGCAAGCACCGCGGCGAGGACGAACAGGGAGCCCGAGGGTACGGGTGCGACGCCCATGGCGACGACGGTCGTCGTTGCCGCGATCACCACATAGTCGGCGACGCTGAGGTCGAGGCCGAACGCCTGGGCGGAGAACAGCGCAAGCATGGCGACATACATGGCCGCGCCGTCCATTCCGATCGTCGCACCAAGCGGGAGCACGGTCGAGGCGATCGGCGGTGAGATTCCGAGGTTCTTCTCCGCGACGCGGATCGCGACGGGCAGCGTTGCCGAACTGGACGAGGTCGAGAACCCGACCAAGATCGCATCGGCAACCCCGCGGAAAAAGGGGGCGACCGGAAGCCATGCGCCGATGCGGACGACGCTGCCGTGGACCAGCAGGGTCTGGACGAGGGATCCCACGAGAACGCAAATTGTCAGCCAGAAAATGCTGACGAAGGTTTCGGGGCCGTTGGCGCCGACTACCACGGCGATGAGCGCGAACACGCCGAACGGGGCCACTTCCATCACGAAGCCTACGATCCGAAGCATCACCTCCGAGCCCGACGCAAGCAGGCGCCGGACGGGCTCGCCAGTGTCGCCGGCGGTGATCACGCCCGCCCCGACCATGACCGCGAAGAAGATGGTCGCGAGCGTATCGCCCTCGGCCATCGCCTGAATCGGGTTCATCGGGATGATTCCGATGAAGATTTCGGCCGGGGTCTTGGGCGAGCTAATGAGATTGGGCGTGGTGCCGCCGAAACTCGCTCCCGAACCGGGCGCCAGCAAAGTCGCGACGGTGAGGCCCACGGTCACTGCAAGCGCCGTGGTGAAGACGTACATGGCAAGCGTCTTCACCCCGATCGTGCCGAGGCGCCTGGGATCGGCGAGCGACGCGACGCCCGACGCGATGGTCAGGAACACGAGCGGCGTGACCAGCATCCGGATCAGCCGGACGAAGATGTCGCCGATCCATCTGATCTGGCCGGCGCCGTCACCCCAGGCCAGGCCGACGATTACCCCGAGTAGCAGTGCCGCCAGGATACGCTTCCACAGCGAAACGCCGAACCAGTAGCGGGCAAGCGGACCGCGGGACTTGGGTGCCAACGCGCCGGCGGCTACGGTGTCGGTCAAGTCGCGCAACTCCAGGATGGACGTTGCGGCTTGAGCAAGGCGCGGCCGCCAAGTCGACCGGTCGGCTTGCCGGCGTCGAGAGCAAGAACACCGTTCACCAGCACGGTTCGGACGCCCACCGCCGGGGCGGTCGGATTGGTATAGTCGGCACGCGCTGCAAAGCGCTCGGGATCGATCACGGCTATGTCTGCATAGTATCCAACCCGCAGAACACCGCGCCCGGCGATGCCGAAGATCTTGGCGGTAAGGCCGCTCGACCGCCGCGCAAACGCTCCCGGGGACAGGTTCGGAGGCTTCTTCACGAACCGTTCCCAGCTTCGGGCGAAGCTCCCGAACTTGCGCGGATGTCCGTCGGTAGCATCGGAGCTCCCGACCACCCAGTTCTGGCGAGCCAGGAGCGCGATATCGGTCTCGCTCATGTTGAACGAGGCTACCCGAGCGTCGCCGTCTTCGCGCAGGATCCGGATTGCGGCGTCGACCGGCTCGAGTCGCCATCCCGCGGCGACTGCCAGGAGCGACTGGCCCTTGTGGCGTCCACTGGTCAGGAGCAAGGCTCCGGCCCCTCCGCGGCGCTGAAGCGAGCGGCCCATGTCGGCTTGCAGGCGCGCCCGGAAAGACGAGTCCGCCAGCCGCTCGAGCATGCTGCGGCGGCCCCCGGCCAGTGCCCATCCGGGAACGAGGGCGGACGACAGGCGCGTCCCGGATGCAGTCCACGGATATTGGTCCGCGGTAACCGCCAGCCCCTCGCGCTGCGCTGCCACGACCTTGGCGATGATCGCCGGCGCGAGGCCCTGAGCCTCCGTGCCAAGCGCCTTTACATGCGCGATGTGGACTGGAAGCCGGGCGGCGCGGCCGATTGCGATGGCCTCGTCGACACTCGGCAAGAGCCCGACGTTTCCGGACCCTTCGTCACGAAGGTGAGTCTCATAGACGCCGCCGCGCGACGAGGCCTCGCCGGCAAGCGCAACGACCTCCTCGGTCCTGGCGAAGGACTGGGGCGCATAATAGAGGCCACTCGAGAGACCGAGCGCGCCGCTGCACATGCCGGAGGCCACGAGCGTCTTCATGGTCGCGAGCTCGGCATCGCTCGGCGGCCGGTCGTCGTCGCCGAGGACCTGGCGGCGAACTGCCCCGAAACCGACAAAGGCCGCGACGTTCACGCCTGCACCGCCCTGGGCGATCGGGGCAAGTACTGAGCGGACATCGGCCGGGCCACCACCGTCATTGCCGATGAAGACCGTCGTGACGCCCTGCATGACGTGATTGGGCACCGCTCGTGTGCCCGGGTCCGGTGCCGCAAGTTCATCGCCCGAATGCGTGTGGGGATCGATGAACCCGGGCACGACCATCAGCCCGCGTGCGTCGATCGTATTTCGCGCGGAATAGCCGAGGCTGCGGCTGTTCCCGATGAAGAGGATCCGGTCCCCCTTGACGCCGATGTCGGCCGATCGTCCCGCTTCCGCTTCACCGTCGAAGATGGTCCCGCCGCGGATGATGAGATCGGCCGAACGCAGGAGAGGCGGCTGCGGAGTGGTGCAGCCGTTCAGGGCCGCACAGGTGCCAGCCATCCACAGGAGCGATCTCTGGTACACCAGGTCGACGATCAGAAGCGCTTGCGGGCCGAGACATAGAAGTAGCGTCCGCGGTTGCTGTGAAGTTCTCCCAGATAGCCGAAGGTCGCGTCGGCGAGCGGTGCCAGCCTGTTGCCGATGTTGCGGATGCCGAAGCGCAGCCGGGCATCGTTGAGCGGGTGCTGCTCATCGTCCACCGCATATTGGACATAGAGGTTGTGGGTCAGGAAATCGTCGACCTGGAACGGCGTCCCGTCGGCCAGCGTGGCACCGGTGTCCACGACGCTGCTGACGTAGCTGCCGAAATAGCCCGCACCGAAGCCGTTGCGCCGCCACGTCAAGGTCGCCGTCGCGCGCCACTTGGGGCGGCCGTTCTGGCGGATGAGATCCTCGGCACCGACGATGTTGATTGTCGAGTCGATGACCCCGTCAGCCTGGGCCTGGAGCAATTGCGACTGCAGCTCACCGGGCTCCTGATAGAATTTCAGCAGGCGGGCGCCGTTGAGCTTGACGTTGAAGTCGCCGAGCGGCGTGTCGTCCACGTCATAGTAGAAGGCAAGGTCGATCCCCCGCACCGTTCTCGGCGAGAGGTTGCGGTAGTTGTCGACGACCTGGATCACCCGCCCGACCGGCGCGATGCCCGTTCCCTCGAACAGTTCGATCTCCTCGTCGGTCGGAGCAGCGCGCTCGACCAGCGGGTTCGAGCTGCCCTGCAGGCGAAGCAGATAATCGAGCGTCAGGGCATTGGCGTCGCCGAAAATGCCGATCAGATCCTTCTGCTTGATCTGCCAATAGTCGGCGGTCAGGGTCACTCGTCCGAACCTCCGCGGAATCGGCGGCTGAAGCGTTGCACCGACGGTGAAATTCTCCGACTCCTCGGGGTCGAGATCCTGGCTTCCCGAGCGGTTGCTGACGATTCCAAAGGTGCGGCCGCAATCGTCGAAATTGGCGATCCGGCCGGCGCGGACGTCGGCCTCGCAGCGGATGTAATCGGTTCGCGTATTCGAGCGCTGGATGCCGCTTTCGAACAATTGCGGCAGGCCGGGAGCGCGGAAGCCCTGCGACCAGGCGCCGCGGAACTGCAGCGCCTCGAACGGATAGTAGGACAGAGCGATCTTCGGCTTGGCGACCGATCCGAAGGTCGTGTAGCGCTCGAAGCGCCCGGCCAGCTGCATTTCGATCGAGTGCACGAGCGGGATGTTCATCTCGGGCGAGACGATCGGCACGGCCAGTTCGGCGAAGGCGGAGACGACGTCGCGGCTGCCCTTCGAATCCGGGGTCGGGCTTGCACCCAATACGTCGCTGCCGTTCGACGATCCGTCCAGCGCAGTAAAGACGATAGTGCCGTCCAGCCGGTCGTCGCGATCGTCCTTGAATGTTTCGTGGCGGAACTCGGCGCCGGTAGCGATGCCGACACGGCCGGCCGGCAGCCGGAACAGATCGGCCCGCGAGATGCGCAGGTCGGCAAGCGCCAGGCTCGTTGTGTTGATGCGCGAAACGTCGACGAGCAGCGCGTCGGTGACCGTTGCCGGGTTGGGCGTGGAGTCGGCACGGCTGGGATCGAGCGGATCGCCGCCATTGAACGGATTATAGGCGCTCTCGTCGGTGCGCGAGAGCGCTTCCTGGAACAGGGTCGCGCTGATCGTGCGCATGGTGTCGTTGCTTCGCGCGCGCGAGTAGAGGCCGGCGGATTCCCAGTCCCACCCGGCGACCTCGCCGCGAAGGCCTCCGAGAAAACGGGTGGTCACATTGTCGACGTTGAACCGGAGCGGGCCGACATCGACCGGGCGATAGTCAATCAGTTCCAGGTTGAGGCCGGCGGTGGGAACACCGGTCAGGCCGGGCAGCCGGTTGGCGCTGCCGACGGCACCAAGCGGATTGTAGAAATTGTTTGCCGGGATGACCAGCCGCTGGTTGGCGAGCGAGGTTTCCTGCTCGCGCACCGAGTTGAAGTCGGCGTGGTAGAAACCGACCTCCCCGAAGAACTCAAGCGTGTCGCTGAATTCGTGATTGACGAAGCCGAACAGGTTGAGGCGCTCGACCTCGCCGAGGATCGTCCGTTCGGTGTTGGTGTCGTAGCGCAGGTTGCGATCGGTGCTGACGGTCGACAGGCTGCTGTTGTCGAAGCAAACGCCTTCGCCTGCGGGGGCGATGCAGCCCTCGTTGCCGGTCGGCTGGACGTGGAAAATCCCGCTCGTGGTAAGCGAGACACCATTGTAGCGCACCAGCGTGCTCGAGCGCGAGAAGTCGCTATTGAGCCGCGCGAACTCGCCGAATATGGAATCGGTGCTGCGATTGTCGAAATCGACGTCGCCTTCGAACTCGGTGCCTTCGACCAATGGGCGCAGGTCAGACGAGCGTGAGTTGCGGCGGTCGCGTGCGAACAGGGGATCGCGCTTGGTGAACGAGCCGAACAGGGAGACGTTGGTGCGGCTGTCGTTGAAGCTGTGGCCGGCCTCGAACGACAGTTCATATTCTTCCTGGTCGGAATCGTCGGTCACCCCGAACTCGCCCTCGATCGCAAGGCCTTCGGAGCGGGTCTTGAGCACGGTGTTGACGACTCCGGCGACCGCATCGGTGCCGTAGATGGCGGCCGCGCCGTCGCGCAGCACTTCGATCCGGCGAACGCCCATGACCGGAATGGCATTGGTGTTGACGCTCTGCACCGGAACGAGGTTTTCGGTCTGGGTGCCAGGGTGGAGCACGAGGCGGCGACCGTTGAGCAGGACCAGGGTGTTGCCGGTGCCGAGCGAGCGCAGGTTGATCGACGCCGTATCACCGCGCGCATCGTTGATCCCGCCAGCGTCGCGGCTTTCATTGAACGCAACGTCGCCGGCCTGCGGGATCGAGCGGAAGAGCTCGTCGCCGCTGACTGCTCCGGTCGCGTCGATGTCGTCGGTTCCAAGCACCGTGACGGGCAGTATGTCGGTGACGTCCGAGCCGCGGATCTGCGTTCCGACGACGACGATCTCCTCTTCCACGTCAGCGGGCACCGGGGAGATGGGGACGGTCGAGGCCGGCTGGGCGGTTGAATCCGGAACAGCCGGCTGCACGGCTTCCTGAGCAAGCGCGGCAGACGCCGCAAGCAGCGAAACGCCGGCAAGCAAGCCTCGGGTCATGACGGTACTGGTCATCTGCATAGTCCCCTTTTGCCGCCCTGCACTCCCGCAGGTTCGGTCGTTCGTTCGATCATAGGTCGGTAGTCGTTCGGCCAGGCCACCCGGCGATTGCCCCGGGCCATGGTTGCACGGGTGCCGACGGGGTGACAATCCCCGCTCATCGGGCGCGCTCCAGCAGCAGTCCGGCAGCGCGCTCGCCCGAGCCCATGGCGAATGTCCAGCCAAGTGCGCCATGGCCGACGTTGAGCACGAAGCCGGGCCGGACCTTGCGGATGATCGGCAGTGACGACGGGGTCATCGGGCGGAGGCCGGACCAGCAGGTCTCGATCCGGCTGTAATCCGCAGCGCCGGGGAGCGAGGTTCGGGCAGCCGCAAGCAGGCCCGACAAGCGTCTGGAGTCAATCGTCAGGTCGCGATGACCAAGGTCGGCCAGGCCGGCGATCCGGATCTTCCCGGAAAGCCGGCAGAACACCAGTTTGCGGGCAGCGTCGGTGATGCTCACCTTTGGCGCGGCGGACCCAAGCGGCGCCGTCACCGAATAGCCTTTCATCGGCCAGATGGGCACGCTCACGCCGCTCCCCCTGAGCAAGGCGGGCGTATCGACACCGGTACACAAGGCGATCTGTCGGGCTTCGATCCGGCGGCCGTCGATCGTTGCAGCGGGATGTCCGCCCGCCAGGTCGAGCTTCGATACCGAAGCGCCGAAGCGCGTCTTCACCCCGTAATCGGCGGTGAGCCGCTCCAGCAGCGCGGTGCAGAAAAGATGGGGGTCGCCGACCTCGTCCTCCGGGGAATGAACCGCGCCGCTCAGACGATGCGCGATCGAGTCCAGCGCCGGCTCCACCTTGATCGCCTCGCCCGGACCGAGCAGCTCCTGCCGCGCGCCGGCCCTCCGCTTGGCCTCGACCAACCGGGCTGCGGCGCGCAGTGACGTGCCGCCTTCGAGCAGATGCAGCTTGCCCGGCACCGAATGGCCGAAGGCGATGCTGTGCCGTTCGAGCAGGGCATGCATCGCAGCGCGCGATTCGAGCGCCAGCTGCAGGCCGGCAAGCGTGTTATGGAGAAAGCGTGACGAGCTTGCATTGCGCAGCACGTCGAGGCTCCAGCGCGCAAAACCAAGATCGAAGCTGGCCTTCAGGCGGAAGGCCGGATCGGCCAGCATCAGCAGTGCAGGAAGCCGCCGAAGCAAGGCCGGCGAGGCGAGCGCGTCGGTGTAGGCATAGCTGAGCTGCGCGCCATTGGCGAAGGACGTGCCGAGGCCAGGCCCCGCCGAGCGGTCGACGAGAGTCACCGACAGCCCGCGGCGCGCAAGCGCGTAGGCCGTCGCCATGCCGACTACGCCTGCACCAAGGACAAGCGCGTCGCATCGCTCATCCGCCATGCACTCTGCCAACTGGTGCGTGCGAAATCCGCCGCGACGACCTCATGCCGGTTTTCCCCTTGGAGGATACGGCTCTGGTCGGCCGCTCGCTACTGGAACGGCATCCTATCAGCCCCAACGCCCTCGCCAAGGCCGCAGAGCCAAGGATTATGGTCGAAGGGTATAGCCTGGGTCTATGAAAGGAGCGCCTGGCTCGCGAGCAATTCCTCGGCAAAGATTGCCCTGAAGCGCTCGGCAGCGGCGGACAGGGGACGCTGCTCGAGGGTCACGCACTGGACCGAAAAACGCAGGGCCGGGTCGAGCAGGCGATGTTCCACTTGGCCGTTCGACCAGGCGCGCGCGGTGAACTCGTCGACTACGGTTAGCCCGGCGCCAAGCTGGACCAGCGCGGCTGCGACGTAGAACGTCTGGACGCTGATCGGCTCGCGGCAGTTCAGTTCCATGCGCTCGATCGCTGCCGCGAGCAGGTCCCCGAGGGGCCCGCTCGCGGTAAGGCCGATCAGGTCTTGGCCGTCGAGCACGCCCAGCGGCAGTCGTTCATCGCCGCTGCCGAACGTACCCTTGCGGAACAGCAGCGCAAGCTCGCCCGACGCGATCTCACGCATCACCAGGCGCGGGTGCGGCGATGGATCATAGGCAAAGGCCAGGTCGCAGTTGCGCTCGTGCAGGACGCGCACGAGGCTGTCGTGATGGAGCGTCTGGACGTCGAAGCTGATGTTCGGCTCGACGCGCCGAAAACGCGCGATCGCCTGTGGAGCGACGCTGAGCGCGAGCGACGGGACCACGGCGAGCCGGACATGGCCGCCGCCCACGTTGCGAAGGTTCCTGGCGGTCTTCTGCAGGGAGGCAATCCGGTCGAAGATATCGCCGGCCTCGCGAAACAAGGCGTGCGCCTCGTCGGTCGCCACCAGGCGGCCGCGGACGAGGCGGAACAGAGGGAAGCCGAGCTGATCCTCGGCATGGCGCAGCATCTTGCTGACCGAAGGCTGGGAAATGTGCAGCGCCCGCGCCGCCGCGCTGATCGAGCCGTTCGTGTAGACGGCATGGAAGATCTCGATGTGGCGGAAGCGCATAGTTGAAGATTCTTAAGGCAGAGGGGATCAGAGATGGGGTCTAGACGGGCGGCAGGGAGC
>JASLBJ010000307.1 GCA_030146725.1 Sphingomicrobium sp.
GATGACGCCCGCGAACGCGACGAGCGAGGCGCCGATGGTGCGGCTGCCGACCTCTTCCTTGAGGATCACGGCCGCCAGATAGAGTGCGAACAAAGGTGCAATAAAGGCCAGCGCGATCGCCTGGGCGAGCGGAACACGGCCGATGCCCCAGAAGAACAGGAAGCCCATCACCGTCGACAGCAGGCCGCGGGCGAGATGCAGCTTCATTACCGGCCATTGCGGCCACCGGCGACGTCGGCGGGCATAGAGCAGGCCCGAGAGCCCGACCCCGACCATGTTGCGCCACAGCATCGTCGCGTAGGTGCCGATGGCCAGCACCAGCCCCTTCATCACTGCATCCATGCCGGAGAAGAGCGCGATCCCGACGGTGCCGACGGCGAAGATGGCGAGGGGCGCGTGGCGGGCCGCGGTCACTCCGCCGCGTCGAGTGTTGCCTCGAACGGTACTGGCACAGCCTGCTCCCGCTCGATCTCCGCGGCCTTGGCTTCGACCAGGCGGACGATGTGGTCGACCATCGCTTCGTCCTGGACGTGGTGGTCGGTGACGCCGGAAAGGTAGACCATATGCTTGCCGTTACCGCCGCCGGTGATTCCGATGTCGGTCTCGCGGGCTTCGCCCGGACCGTTGACGACGCAGCCGAGCACCGAGAGGGACATCGGCGTGCGGATGTGCTGAAGGCGCAGTTCGAGTGCTTCGACGGTGCGGATGACGTCGAATCCCTGACGCGCGCAGCTTGGGCACGACACGACTCGCACCCCGCGATTACGAATGCCGAGCGCTTTCAGCAGCTCGTAGCCGACGCGCACTTCCTCCTCGGGCTCCGCGGAAAGCGAGACGCGGATGGTGTCGCCGATGCCAGCCCACAGCAGGGAGCCCATGCCGATCGAGGACTTGACGGTGCCGCCGATGAGGCCGCCGGCTTCGGTGATGCCGAGATGGAGCGGGCAGTCGACCTGTTCGGCGAGGCTCTGGTAGGCGGCGACCGCGAGGAACAGGTCCGACGCCTTGACCGCGACCTTGTAGTTGCGGAAGCCATGGTCCTCGAGGATGCGGATATGGTCGAGCGCGCTTTCGACCAGGGCTTCGGGACAGGGCTCGCCATACTTCTCGAGCAGGTCGCGCTCGAGGCTGCCGGCATTGACCCCGATGCGTATTGCGCAGCCGTTGGCGCGGGCGGCGGTGATGACTTCGCGGACACGCTCGGCCGAGCCGATGTTGCCGGGATTGATGCGCAGGCAGGCGGCGCCGGCGTCGGCGGCCTCGAGCGCGCGCTTGTAGTGAAAATGGATGTCGGCGACGATCGGCACGTTCGCGGCGCGAACGATTTCCTTGAGCGCAGCCGTGCTTTCGACGTCGGGGCACGACACGCGGATGATGTCCACGCCAGCTTCCTCGCAGCGGCGGATCTGGTCGATCGTCGCGCGCGCGTCCGAGGTCGGGGTGTTGGTCATCGTCTGGACCGTGATCGGCGCGTCGCCGCCGACGGCGACGTTGCCGACCATGATCTGGCGCGACACGCGCCGCTCGATGGTGCGCCAGGGGCGTAAGGAGGACATGCGCGAGCATATAGGCGCTGGGCTCGCCGCGGCCAAGCAGCGCGCTTCGCTCAAATCGCCTACCATGATAATCCGCCGGGCATTCGACCTGTTGACGAGGGGAGTCCCCAATGCGTCTGATCGTGATCCTGGGAGTGTTGTCGATGAGTTCTGCCGCGTCCGTTCCCGCCAGTGCCGCCGAGTGGAAGCTGGTGATCCATGGCGGAGCGGGGGTGATCGAGCGGTCGCGGATCACGCCGAGCAAGGATCGCGAGATCCGCGCGGCGCTGGATCGCGCGCTTGTCGCGGGCTCGGCGGTGCTCGAGCGCGGCGGAAGTGCGCTCGATGCGGTCGAGGCTTCGGTGCGGCTGCTCGAGGACGATCCCAACTTCAATGCCGGGCACGGGGCGGTGCTCACTTACGACGGAAAGATCGAGCTCGATGCGTCGATCATGGACGGACGTGGCCGCGCGGCCGGCGCGGTGACCGGGGTGACGACGACGCGCAATCCGATCAGCCTTGCACGCAAGGTGATGGAGGAGAGCGGCCATGTGTTCCTCAGCGACGAAGGCGCGGACGAGTTCGCGCAGCGCCAGAAGCTCGCCCAGGTGCCCAATGATTGGTTCGCGACGCCGTACCGCAAGCGGCAGCTCGAGGAGTATAAGTCGAAGACGGTCAGCGCGCTCGACGTCGAATATAAATATGGCACGGTCGGTGCGGTGGCGCTCGATGCCGCCGGCCATGTTGCCGCGGCGACCTCGACCGGTGGAATGACGGGCAAGCGCTGGGGGCGGATCGGGGATTCGCCGATCATCGGCGCGGGCACCTACGCCGATGACCGTGCCTGCGCGGTGTCGGCGACCGGCGCGGGCGAATATTTCATCCGTGCAGGCGCGGCCCACGAGATCTGCGCGCGGATGCGGCTGTCGGGGGAGAGCGGGCAAGTGGCAGCGGACGCGGTAATGGCCGAGATCAAGGCGCTTGGCGGAAGCGGCGGGGTGATCCTCGTCTCACCCAAGGGCGAGACGGTCTATTCGTTCAACACGGCAGGCATGTACCGCGGGACGGCGAGCCGCAGCGGGCGCTCGGTGGCGCTCTATGCCGAGTCGGACGAGCGGTAGGGCAGCAGAGTCGCAAGACCTTCGAGTTCATGCGCCACGGCGGCGCGCTCGCCGTCGAGGAAGGTCGCGACGGCATCGCGGAAGCCCGCATTGGGAAGGAAGTGGGCCGAACGGGTGAGCACCGGCTCGTAGCCCCGCGCCAGCTTGTGCTCGCCCTGCGCACCGGCCTGGACGGAGGCGAGGCCGTGAGCGATCGCCCAGTCGATCGCCTGGTAATAGCAAAGCTCGAAATGCAGGTGCGGGACTTCGTCGATCGTGCCCCAATAGCGGCCGTAGAGTGTGTCTGCGCCGATCAGGTTCAGAGCACCGGCGATCGGCCGTCCGCCGCGGAGGGCAAGGAACAGCAGCAACTTGTCGCCGAG